>MEFT01000159.1 GCA_001725215.1 Clostridium sp. SCN 57-10 | reverse complement strand
CACGCGGTTTTCAATACCATACAGCTTTTCAAGCTCGCGCTGCTCGCCTGTCTCCTTATCCTCGTAATAGATAAAGCTGGTCAGATTGAGACGCACGGCGTTGAGGTCAACGTCGAGCTGGGGATTGATGTATTTGTTGATGTAGATGGCAAATACCATACCGCAAATGGCGGCCGTTGTCATCGCGACGAGCACGCAGGTCAGCAAAACCATGCCGATGTTTTTCGCGATCACACGTCCGCGGTGCTCTGCCGTTTTCTTCTTTGCGTTCAATTTCATGCGCTCCTTTCGGAAAGGGATGGGTGTTGATAACAATACAGCTTATCTTACCATAATCTTTAGGCAAAATCCACTCTAATTGTGAAGATTCCTGTTTTTGTATAGTAAGGCATCTGGCAGGGAACACTATCCAAAAAGGAAGTGAGCCCGATGAAAGAATCGCAGCGCAAAATCATTATGCTGCTTTGTGCCGGTGCCGCCCTCGTCTTTGTGCTGGCCGCTTTTGCGATGCCGCGGCACTCCCAGACAGAGCTGCCCGTGTCTGCCGCGCCCCGCACCGAGGCGGTTTCCGCTTTGGAAGGAAAATATATCGTGCGCGATTACGGCGGGCGCCTCGCCGTTTACCGTGTGAATGAGCCCACCCGCCCTGTCTACCTGCTTGACATTTATACGGGCGCACTGCCTGAGGCAGACCGCAGCGCACTGGAGAACGGAATTGTTCTGCACACCGAAGAAGAGCTTTCGCAGCTTCTCGAGGATTACGGCTCGTAACTTGCCGATCTTTAAAGACATCTAGCGTTTCTCTGCTAAACAAGCAGGTTAAGCCCTTGGGCTTTCGTGGAAAGCAGGGTCCGGAGGGCTTTTTGGCGTGCAGAAGATCGGGGCTCGCTGCCCGTTTTTTCCTCCGCTAAAAAAACTCATTTTCCCCCCGGGCGCGGCTTGCCGCCGCGCCCTCTTTGTAGTATAATAAACACACTATTTCTACATTTGGGAGGCGTCTTATGCACCAAGACAAAAAGCGAGAGGGTACGCGTCCGCCCCGCCCGCGCACCAAGGCGCCGCGTTCTGCTTTTGCGGCGGACGAGCAGTTAAACCGTGAGCCGCGCGAGGAAAACGAAGGGATGCTTGAGGGCAAAAACGCCGTTTGGGAAGCGCTTTCCGGCGGCCGTGCGCTCGATAAAATTTATTTTGCCGCCGGCTCGGCCGGCACATTGGGCCGTATTCTGGCCGAAGCGCGCAAGCAAGGCGTACCGACGCAGGAATGCGACCGCCGTAAGCTCGACCAGATGAGCGCGACGGGCGCGCATCAGGGCGTCATTGCGGTCGGCGCGGCCGTGCAGTATGCGGAGCTTGACGATATTCTGGCGCTTGCGGCGCAGCGCGGTGAGGCGCCGCTCATCGTTTTGTGCGACGGCATCACCGATCCGCACAATCTGGGTGCCATCATCCGTTCCGCGGAAGTGGCGGGCGCTCACGGCGTAGTCATTCCGCGCCGACGCAGCGCGGGACTCAACGCGGCATGTGCCAAAGCGGCGGCAGGCGCGCTTGAGCATCTACCGGTGGCCAAATGCGCGAACATCGCGTCGGCCATCGAAGAGCTGAAAAAGAAAGGCGTCTTCGTCTTTGCCGCCGATATGGAAGGCGCACGCCCGATGTATGACGCCGACTTTACCATGCCGTGCGCCATCGTCATCGGCTCGGAGGGTTTCGGCGTATCGCGCCTTGCCGCCGAGCAGAGCGACTTCATCGTCAGCATCCCGCAAAAGGGACGCATCACTTCGCTCAACGCTTCGAACGCCGCCGCCGTGCTGCTTTATGAGGCGTTTCGCCAGCGCATGTAAGCCTTAACGTACACTGTTCAGTCTGTGGTCTTTTGAAACGCCGGGGAGATAGCATTGAGCAAGGAAAAGGATAACGATATATTTTCGGACGTTGAAACCTTCTCGCTGGAGGAAATCATCGCCGAAGTGAAAAGCGGGGGAAGCGCGAAGCGGTCGCCCGCTGTTTCTGATGTGCCCAAAGGCGCCGGGGGAAAGCGCCTTGCCGCACCCGGGCGAACACCGGAGAGGGATGTCATCCACTTCCGCCCTCAGCAGGCGCGCGAAGCGCCGCCGGCTACCGCTGTAGCCACTGAACCCGCGCCAAAGCGCGAGGTGCCACCCGCACCTCAGCCTGCGCCGCAAACACAGGTTGAGCCGGAAGAAGCCAAGCAACCCGCGCCCCCGCGGCGCAAGCCCGTGCGGCGCGACAAGGAAACCCCATGGCGCACCGTTTATGAAGAGTCCGAAGACGAGCAGCTTCCCCCTCCGCCCCGTGCCGACGCACGCGCCGGACGATACGGCGAGCTGGCTGAGGACGATGCCGAAGAAGAAGCGCCACCCCGTCCGCCGCTCGACTATGACTTTTTAAGCCGCAGCTTTGACGATGCTGCCGCGGGCACCGCCCACGCGACCAAGCGCGCCGCCGCGCTTTCGATGCGTGCGCTCTTTCTGCTGCCCCTCTTACTTGTCTCGTGTTATCTGACGCTGTCGCCTACGCTGGGGCTGCCCATGCCGCCCGGCTTTACTTATACGCAGGTTCCGTTTTATTACATACTTGTGCTGTGCGCATGTCAGGTATTTGCTCTGATTCTCGCCGGCGAATCGACGGCAGCGGGGCTATACCGCCTTGTGCGCCTTCGGCCTACGATGGACTCTCTCGTGCTTTTTTCCGGCCTTGCGTCGCTGGCGCACGCCGTTTCGATCATCGTCATACCCGCGTGGGGTGGCTACCTGCCCTATTCGTGCATTTCGATTTTCACCTGTCTTTGCGCCGTGCTTGCTAAGCGGCAGCGCGCGCTTTCACTCAAGCGAGCCTATAAGATCTGCCAGCTGACGACCGCGCCCGTCGCCGTAAAAACCATGGGTTACGGCAAAGCGCATATCGCGTTTAAAACGCAGCGCAACGCTTATCCTGAGGCGGCAGACCTGTCGCTGCCCGATGAGGCCGAACGCGCCTCTCTCGTCTTTGCTCCTCTGGTGCTTACCGGTTGCGTCGCGCTGGCGGCCGCCGCGTCGTTCGGGCGCGGTCACGGCACAAGCTTTCTTTGGGCGCTCGCCGCCGTATCTTCCGTCTGCGCGCCCGCCTCGCTTCTGTTTTCGGCAGCGGCGCCTGCCGCCTCCGTTTCCAAAAAGCTGTTTACGTCGGGCGCGGCGCTCGTCAACCGCCATAGTGCGCGCGCGCTTGCGCACAGCGGCTATTGCGTGTTGTCTGACAGCGACCTTTTTCCCGCCGGATCGGTGACGATTACCGGCCTTAAGGTAGTCGATGGACACGTGATGGAGCAGGTCGTCGCGCAAACGACGGCGGTACTCATGGAGTGCGGCAGCGGCATGGCGAAGGCATTTCTTGACTTTTCCAAGCAGCAATACATCGCCGTGCGCGAAGCAGAAAACCTGCGCTTTTTCGACACAGGCGGCGCATCCGCCGAGGTCGGCGGCGACTATGTGCTCGTCGGCAGTGCAAGCTTTCTTATGCGCATGGGTGTGCGCGTAACAACGGGGCTTAAGGTCAAAAACGGCATTTTCGTCGCCGTAAACTCCCGCTTCGCGGGCGTCTTTTCGGTCAAATATGCTGTGCAGCCACAGGCGTTTACCGGCTTCCGCATTTTGCGGCGCTGCCGCGTACGTCCCATGATCGCACTGACCAACTTTAACCTGACCGCCGCGCTGGTGGACGACCGCTTCGAGCTTTGGAAATCTTGGGCCGACTATCCCGATCTTGACAGGCGAGACGCGCTTCTTTATCCCGAATGCGCGCAGACCGAGCGTCCGCTCGCTATATTGTCGCGAGACAGCCTAATGGTTTTCACAGAGGCCATCGCAGCCGCCCGGCAGTCGCACCGCGCCGCGGTCTTCGGCCTGACCTGCGGGCTTCTGTGCGCCGCGCTCGGCATGGCTCTGATGTATTTCCTTGCCTCGGGGCAGGAGGCATCGGCGGCCGCGCCCGCCAATGTGCTTGTCTATCTCATCATGTGGTATGTGCCGTGTATGCTTGGCGGCGCCATCATCACAAAATACTAACTTTTTTGCACAAACAGGGGCTCGCGCGTAATGAACGCGCGAGCTCTTTCTCATCCGTCGCATTACACTTTGCTTTTGCCTTGCGTTCGGCGGGTGCTTCGTGTTATACTTACGCGTGTTAAATATGATCGACCGTTCCATAGGAGGAATCATGAAAAAGAAAGATATGCTTTGGGTGCTGTGCGTATGTGCCTTTCTTGCACTGCTCGTCGCGCCTCCCACCGCGCCCTATTACCGTGCGATCAACGCATCTCTGCCCTATGTTGCGGGCTTTGTCAAATTCGCCGTGCTCGCAACGCTTGGCGACCTGCTTTCGGTGCGCATTCTGCGCCATGGCTGGACAAAAATTCCTGGAATCGGCTGGCGTGCGCTTGTCTACGGCTTCATCGGCATGCTCATCACCCTTGTCATGGGGTTGTTCAGCGGTGGCGTAATTGCCGCGCAAAGCACTGGTCTGCTCCCGTTTACCGGCAGCAGCTTTGCCACCGCGTTTTTCACCAGTGCCGCGATGAATCTGTTTTTCGGGCCCACGTTCATGGGCTTTCACCGCGTCAGCGACACGTTCATCGACCTTTGCTACAGCCTTTCGCGCCGCCCTACGGCATCTGAGGTCGTTTCCGCCATCGATTGGCACGGGTTTTTAACCTTTGTCGTCGCAAAAACAATACCTATATTCTGGATTCCCGTGCATACGCTCGTTTTCCTGCTGCCCGGTGAATATCGCGTGCTTGCCGCGGCAATTTTGTCTATCGTCATGGGCGCGATTTTATCTTTCGCTAAATCAAAAAAGGCGTCGTAAACCCTCGCGGGAGTTCACAAATTGTTTATAGGCGGGTCATTCTTTTTCAACATGGCATATGCTATACTGATACTATGCAAGTGCGGCTTCGGAACCCGCGACAAGGAGCTTCTTCGCCCTTCCGGATCGTAAGATGCGCCTCTCTCCGGGCTTTGCGGCTGTACTGCGAATGGTAGGAAATCCACTTCCCGACTGTAAAGGATGTGCCGCATGAATATTCTCCGCTTTCTTACCCCAAAGAGTAAGGTGGCCTACATCTACACCGATTACACGGTTCGCCAGGCGCTTGAAAAAATGGAATACCACCGTTATACCGCCATCCCCATGATCGACCGTTCAGGCATTTACGTTGGCACGCTTACCGAAGGAGACCTTCTGTGGGCCATTAAAAACGACTTTGCGCTCGATCTCAAGGCCGCCGAAAATGTTCCCATCAGCCAGATTGCGCGGAAAATGGATAATGCTCCCGCCCGTGTCGACACCTCGATGGAAGATCTTGTCGAAATGGCGCTTGAGCAAAACTTTATCCCTGTGACCGACGACCGCGGCGTTTTTATCGGCATTGTTACACGTAAGGATGTCATCGTTTACTGCATCGATTCTATGAAAACTCCCAAGATTCGCAGCTTTGCCCTTCAAGAAGCCGTAAGCAGTTTAAGCTGATTGCACGCGGTGCGCGTGCACCAACAGAATGAATTATTTTGATATGATTTCCCTAACAAAGGCGGACAGCGATTGCTGTCCGCCTTTGGTTTTATGCCGTCCTTGCCACAAGCGGTGAACGGATTTTATAAACTGCTTCTCCGTTTTCAGCGTTCATAACACACTGCTTGAAAGTCTCAAATCGTCATGGTATAATTTTCCTATATACGGTTGTCGGGTAAACTGTTTTAGTTAGAAATGGCGGTTGTTGACCTTTCCGCTCTCGGACCGAATTTATATTAGTTTGATACACAATAGATAACAAATGAACAAAATGTATTGGAAAAAAGTATTAAAAAAGAAGGTGATTTCAAATGAAAAAACGTCATTTCACAGTCTCCATGGGTGTGTGCATCATTTTTTTCGCATGCCTTTTTGGCTGCACAGCTCCAAAGCAATTAATCAAGTCCGGCGCTAGTCATACCGATTTCACCAGTGCAGTTAATGCAATTTCGGAACCAGATGCAAGTTTGGAGACAACAGTAAATATGCCAAAACAAGACACCTCCAACATGGTCGACGAACGATTTGAATTGTTGTCTCTTGTGTTTCGTTTGGCAGGCAGAGAAGAATACAGCGATGTAAGTACGGGATACCAGCAGACATTGGTGTCTGAGTTCGTCAAATATAAGGAGCTCGATGCCGTTACATATGCGGCAAATCTACCGCTAGGATATGATGCAGTATTTAAGCTTTCTGTGCATATGCGAAAAGAGGGAGAACAATTTGCTTTGATTGACGATATTGATTCCTTAGTTGAAGATGGCAGATGGACGCGGCAATCGGCAGCTAATTTTCTGAAGCTGTTGAACGATTTCTACGCAGAAACCGGATTTGCGGCTTTCTATCAATCGAATCTTGATTTTTACAAGGCTGAAACACAGCTTTTCATAGACAACACTTATTCAGGAATTGACCTTGAATGGTTCGGCGCCTACGTTGAGCCCGATAACCTGCGCTGCGTCTATTCTCCGTCAAGTACCCGAAACAATTACGGCGCAACGGTAAATGACACGATTGTCTATTGCGCTGTTTCGGGTAACGGCGGTGCGAGCACACATCGTCAATGGTATCAGGAAAATCCTGAGTTTAAAAAATGGTGTGACGCTACCATTGACCCTGTAAAGCTGCCCAGCTATGGAAACGGTCAGATCATCGCGGGGGAATATGTAACACGTGCCTATGACACGCTCTATTATGTCGAGCATGGTTACGTGCCGGCACAGCTTCTCTTTGCAGAAAAAAGGAACGGCTTCCCCTATATTGAGGAGGTATATGGGTTGATTACGCCCTACGAAAAGGCGAAAGCGGGCGATGACAAAATAAAAAGGATCCTTGGCGTCGGGTATACAATGGGCGATGAGCAATCGCTTCTAATCGGAAGCCGGGAAATTCGTTGGCAGGTTCTATCTTTCACAGAACCCTTACCGTTTCTTTTTGTGCAAACCGAAGTCGGTCACATTTTTGGAAGTAACACCGGCGATGTGCTGTATGTGGAGGACACATGGGAAAGCAGCCCATTTTTGCTGATTGATTTGGGCGGAGCCGGGCTTCAGGGGAAAGATGGATTCCGCGGCTATTCTCGAATATCAATAGAATAATCATCATCTGTAATAATAGACACATGACACTCGCCTCTTGCCCTTACCCAATAAAATCTGACTACTCTCGAAACAGAGCCGTTGCATCTTCATTCCGATGCAACGGCTCTGGATTCGTTATAAGCCCAATATATTCCCTGCACAACCAGGTGCTCTGGTTTTGATTTCGCGTGCTGCCTCAGAGGCTTATCTTACCGTGTCATACGGCCAGTCGATGATTCCGCCGAAATCATACACAGCGGTATATCCGAGATCGACAAGCTGCTTCGCAGCACTTGCGCTGCGCCGCCCGCTGCGGCAATAGATCAAAATGGTCTGATTTTTATCGGTCAGCTCGGTTTCCGCACGCGTTGCGATCTCAAAATCAGGAATCAGCACGGCGTTTTCGATATGTCCGGCGCTAAACTCGTCTGCCGTGCGCACATCGAGTATGAGGACGCCTTCTTGCTCCATCATCTCCTTGGCTTCTTCCGGAGTGATTTTGTGATATTCTGCCGTAACGGCCTGTGTGTCTGCTTCCTTCATATTCGGTTCCTCCGCGCCGCACGCGCCCAATGCCAGCAGCACGGCCGACACGAGCGCAAGCAGCGCCGCCTTTGTTCTTACCGTACGAGCGATACGATATTCTCCTTCGCCTGCACGCCAACGGTGCGCTCTGCGACTTCGCCGTCTTTGAACACGATCAGAGTGGGGATGCTCATGACACGATACTTGCGTGCAAGCTCCATTTGCTCGTCGACGTTTACCTTGCCGACCTTGAAGCCTTCTGCGCTTTCCGCGATTTCGTCCACAATGGGCGACAGCATTTTGCAGGGGCCGCACCAGGAAGCCCAGAAGTCTACCAGCACAGGAACCTCAGACTGCATAACCTCGGCCTCAAAATTTTCTTTTGTTAAAGTAATGACGGACATAATTCATTCTCCTTTATCGGTGTTTTGTTTATGGCCTTAGTATACCCTGTATCGCAAGATGATTCCGTGACAACGTCACAGAATTTTATTGTTTTTTCGCAGCGAAGACATGCACGTCAAATTCGATTTCGGTGGTCAGTGCGTCAAGCGCCGCCAGACGCGCGCGCCCTTCATGCGGCGTACGGAAACGGTAAGGCGTCATCTCAAACAGGCGGGCAATTTCCTCTTGCGAGGTAAGCGTGATCTCATGCGCGACGCGCACGGTGCGCAGCCGCTCAAACGAGGCGTAGGATGCGGGCTGCGCCGCGTTTTCATACGGCGTATCATAGAGCACGCGTTTGAGCCCCCACAGATGGCGCGGCGCGGGCGTAACGTAAAGAAACGTTCCTCCGGGACGCAGCACACGGGCGAATTCCTGCTCGGCCAGCGGTGAAAACACGTTGAGCACAAGGTCGACGCTTTCGCTCTGCATGGGCAGATCGTAGACGCTTGCCACGGCGAACTCGCCGTCCGGCAGGCGCTTTGCGGCAAAGCGCAGTGCGAATTTAGACAGGTCGATGCCCGCCATACGCGTCTTACTGCCCTTGCTTTGTAATGCGCTGTGCACACCCTCCGTGTAGTATCCCTCTCCGCATCCGGCGTCGAGCACCGCGGGTGCAGGCACGCCGCCGAGCGCCTCGCATGCAAGCGCGCACAGCGCGTCGCGCAGCGGCGCGTAGTAACCGCCCGCCAGAAAGGCGGCACGCGCCGCAACCATTTCGCAGTCGTCGCCGGGCAGCTTTGCGTGCTTGCGGTTTGCGGGCAGCAAATGGGCATAGCCGGCAGCCGCGCGGTCAAAGCTGTGCCCCTGCGGGCAGCGATATGACTGCGTGCCGCGTGAAAGCGGCTGTGCGCACAACGGACAGCAAAACAGGCTCATGGCGCTTACCCGTTGTGGTGCTTGATGACGTTGTTCGCCCAAAAGCCCGATTTAAGCATCGCCGCGCCGATGAACAGCTTAACCATATCGGAGAACTGCACAATGGCGTACACGGCGAGTATGCCGAGCGATGTATAACGGCACAGCACAAACGACAGCACCACGGGAACGCACCACATATAAACACTGTCAAACAAGAATGTAATAAGCGTCTTTCCGCCCGAACGAATGGCAAAATATGCGGCGTGGATAAACGCATGAATGGGTAGCGACGCGCCTGCAACCATCAAAAACTGTGCCGCCAGCTTGCGTACCTCCGGCTCTGTTTTGTAAAGGAGCGGAACGAGCGGCGCCGCTGCAATGATCAGCAGCCCCACGCCAATATGAAGTACTACGGAAAATGCGATCAATTTGCGGTTTGTATCCTTTGCGCCCTCTATGTCGCCCGCGCCGAGGCGCTGCCCGACGAGAATTGACACGGCGGAGCCCATGGAGAACATGATGACGCTGAACAGCATCCACACAGTGGATGAAATGTTGGACGCGGCGACGACGGTAAGACCCCGCGTCGAATAGTTCTGGCTGACCGCCGTCGAGCCGACCGACCATAAAATCTCGTTCATAAACAGCGGAAAGCCGGTGATCAAAATACGTTTAACGAGCCAGCCCGGCACGTGCATGCTTTTATAAACGCCCTGCACAAACGGAAACTCTTCATGACTGCGATGCGTGTAAACAGCAACATAGAGCATTTCGATATAGCGCGCGATTACCGTTGCAAGCGCCGCGCCCGCAACGCCCATGCGCGGAAATCCGAAATGGCCGAAAATAAGCATGTAGTTCAGCGTCAGGTTGACAAACACCGCGATGATACTTGCGATCATCGGCGCCTTGGTTTTACCCATCTCGCGCAGCGTACCGCTGTAAACCTGCACGACCATAAAGGGCGGCAGCCCCCACAGGATAACGCGCAGATAGCTCTTTGCGTGTTCAAGCGTGGCGGAGGTATCCACCATGGCGTTTGCCTCGTTGTTCAAAAACAGCGCAACCAGCCCTTCTCCATACAGCGAAAGTACGACAATCGCGACGGCAGTGACAAAAACGCCGCATATCAGCTTGAAGCGGAAGGTATGCCGAACGCCTTTGTGGTCGCCTATCCCAAAAAACTGCGCGCCGAAAATCGACCCGCCCGAGAGCACGCCGAAAATGGCAAGGTTAAATACAAAAATAAGCTGGTTTGCGATGGCAACACCGCTCATCGGCTCTGTGCCGAGGCTTCCCACCATCAAATTGTCAAGCAGGCTTACAAAGTTTGTAATGCCTTGCTGCACGATCATCGGTACGACGAGGACAATCAGCATTTTATAAAATGCTTTATCCCCAATAAATTTTTTCCATTTCCCCATCCACATATATCCTCCGCTTCTCATCTCAAAAAGTAATTATACCGTGTTTCATCGCTTTGCGCAAGTATAGCTTATCTTGACGCTTGCGGCACTCCATGCTATACTGCGTGTAATTTCATTCGGAATTTTTATCCTATTAGACATTTTTTACGGGAGGAATTATGAAATACATCGCTTTGCTCGGACACGGCGTCGTTGGAACCGGCGTTACCGAAATTTTAGAGGAGGAGGGCGCGCGTCTCGCGCAGGCCGCGGGCGACGCACTTGCCGTTAAATCCATTTTGACGCGCCGCCCGCGCGAGGGAGACGCACGTTTTGTATCCGATTTTTCCGTCATCGAAGGGGACGCGGACATTTCAATCGTCGTGGAGGTCATGGGCGGGCTTTCCCCCGCCTATGACTATGTGCGCCGCGCACTGTGTGCCGGCAAGAACGTCGTCACCGCGAATAAGGAGCTGATTGCCGAAAAGGGAGGCGAGCTGCTTGCGCTCGCAAAGCAAAACGGCGTGCGGCTTCTGTTTGAGGCAAGCGTCGGCGGAGGCATCCCGCTTCTGCGCCCCATGCGGCAGAATCTTGCGGCAAACCGGCTTTTGTCTCTGCGCGGCGTGCTCAACGGAACGACCAACTATATTTTATCTGCCATGCACGCACAGGGGCTTTCGTTCTCGGCGGCGCTGCAGCGGGCGCAGGCTCTCGGCTATGCCGAGGCCGACCCCACGGCCGATGTGGAAGGACACGATGCGTGCCGCAAATTATGCATTCTCTGCTCGCTCGCATGGGGCAGGCATGTGTCTCCCTCTTCTGTGCGCTGCGAGGGCATTACACATGTCACCGCATATGACGTGCTGCTTGCCGAGGCGGGCGGCTTTGTCATCAAGCTTGTCGTAAGCGCCGCTATGCGTGAAACAGGCACATTTGAGACGCTTGTCGCACCACGTCTGCTCCCGCAAAGCGCGCTGCTTGCCTCGCTCGGCGGCGCATACAACGCGCTGCTGTGCGACATGAGCAACGTCGGCCCCCTCGCCTTCGTCGGGCAAGGTGCGGGAAAGCGTGCCACAGCGAGCGCCGTCTGGAGCGACATTCTTGCGTGCTGTCTGCCCCTTCCCGCCTTTGAGGTGCCCGCGTGGTCGGAAGCGCCGGCCGATGCCCCCGCGCCTTGGGAAAGCGTGCGTTTCCGCCGATTTGCGCGATGCTCTTACGAGCAGGCCGCGCGCCTTGCCTCGACACACGGTTGGCGGCTGATCACGGCGCACGGCTGCCCCGACGCCGCCGTCCTTACCGATCCGCTTTCCCATGAGGAAGCCGCGCGTCTGCTGCACGGCTGCGCGCTACTGCGCATCGCCGAAGAGGCCGATTCCTGGCGCAAAGCGTGAAGTATTTGCATTTTTTAACCAAATCGTATATCATAATCACAGAGAACGACTGTGGAGGCTGCCATGTCTACTGCGCATATCCTTTTGGTTGAAGACGATACCAGTATCATCCGCAACCTTGCCGCTCTGCTCGAGCAGGAGGGTTTTTCCGTCGTATCCGCTACCACGCAGCGTGAAGCGCTGGCAGCACTTACCGACGATAACTTTGACTTGCTGCTGCTCGACCTCTCTCTGCCCGACGGCAGCGGCTACACCGTGTGCGCCGCGGCGCGGCGCAGCGGAAGCATGCCCGTCTTTTTTCTGACGGCTACCGATGACGAAGCCGCCGCCGTCACGGCGTTTGAGCTGGGCGCGGACGACTATATCACCAAGCCGTTTCGCCCACAGGAGCTGTTGTCGCGCATCCGCGCGGCACTGCGGCGGCGCGGGTATGCACAGCCTGTATTTGAGTGCGGCGACGTCCGGCTCGACCCTTCGCGCGGCGTCGTCACCAAAGGCGGGCGCGAAATCTTTCTGTCGGCGCTTGAATACCGCATTCTGCTGCTCTTTTTCAGCAACCGCGGGATCGTGCTGACGCGAGATCGCCTGCTCGAAGGCATTTGGGACATCGCAGGCGATTTTGTCAACGACAATACGCTGACCGTATATATCAAGCGTCTGCGCGAAAAGATTGAAGACGACCCAAAAGATCCCGCCATCATTCATACGGTGCGCGGGCTGGGCTATAAGGCAGGGCAATGATGATGGGCTTTTTCCGCAATCCCGAAATACGCCGCCTGCTGCGTACCGTCGCGGCTGCGGCGATTTTACTCATATGCGTCGCGTGGCTGTGGTCGCCCGCGGCAGCCGTTGCGGCGGCCGTATCGTGCGTAGCCGTCTGCGCGCTTATGCTGCGTGACACCGCGCGCCGCTACCGCGATATCGCGGCGCTGAGCGCCCGTATTGACAGCGCCATGCACGGCGCCGACTGTGTAATAGACGACAGCACCGAGGGTGAGCTTGCCGTTTTGCGCAGCGAGATCTCCAAAATGACGCTCGCGCTGCGGCAGCAGGCCGAGGCGCTGCGCGCCGACAAAGTTTTTTTGTCAGACTCTCTTTCCGACATTTCGCATCAGCTTAAAACGCCGCTCACGGCCATGAACCTTGTGGCCACGCTGCTGCGCCAGCCCACGCTGACCGAAGAACGCCGCTTCGCGCTTTCGCGCGAGCTGAGCACGCTGCTCAGCCGTATGGAGTGGCAGGTATCGGCGCTGCTGAAGCTGTCCCGCCTCGACGCAAAAGCCGTGGTTTTTCGCCCTGAGCTGGTCTCTGTCTCCGACCTGCTGCGGCGCGCCGCTCAGCCCCTTGCCATCCTGCTCGAGCTGCGCGACATCCACTTCTGTCCCGAGCCGACCGACATTCAGCTTGTGTGCGATCCGTCGTGGACGGTTGAGGCGATCGGCAACATTTTGAAAAACTGCGTGGAGCATACGCAGGAGGGCGGCCGCATAGACGCAAGCTGCACCGAAAGCGCCGTTTGTGTCACTCTGACCATTCGCGACAATGGAAACGGCATTTCTCCCGACGATCTGCCCCATATTTTTAAACGCTTTTACCGCGGCAAAACAGAAAGCTCTGCCTCGGTCGGCATCGGCCTTGCGCTGACCAATACGATTATACGCGTGCAGAACGGAACGGTATGGGCGGCAAATCATCCGGACGGAGGCGCAGTTTTTGTTTTGCGTTTCTTTAAAGCCGTAATCTGACAAATATGACAGAATTGTCATATGTCAGTCACCGCGCCGTCACCTCCGGCGTGTATGCTGAAAAGCAATGAAAGAATTTGAGGTGTAAATATGGAACTTTTAAAAGTAGAAGCGCTGTCTAAGCTTTACGGGAGCGGCGACGGACAGGTCACGGCGCTAGACCGTGTGTCGTTCTCCGTGCAGAAGGGTGAGTTTGTTGCCATCATCGGGCCTTCCGGCTCGGGCAAATCGACGCTTTTGCACATTCTGGGGGCGGTCGATACACCGACGAGCGGCAAGGTTTATGTAGACGGACAGGACGTGTTCGCCAAAAATGCCGAGCAGCTTGCCATTTTCCGCCGCCGGCAGGTGGGGCTGATCTATCAGTTCTATAACCTGATCCCCGTTCTTAACGTGCATGAAAATATTGCATTGCCTCAGCTGCTTGACGGCCGCAAACCCGACAAGGCGCGCGTACGCGAGCTGATGGGCCTGCTGGGGCTGGAAAAACGCGAAACGCATCTGCCTAACCAGCTTTCGGGCGGACAGCAGCAGCGTGTTTCGATCGGCCGCGCGCTCGTCAATTCTCCCGCCCTTTTGCTTGCCGACGAGCCGACGGGCAACCTCGACAGTCGTGCCAGCCAGGACATCGTTGAGCTGCTCAAGCTTTCAAACCGCCAATATGGGCAGACTATCATCATCATTACACATGATGAGAACATCGCACACCAGGCGGGGCGCGTCATCGCGCTGGAAGACGGCCGCATCACATATGATCAGGTGAACAGCCGATGAACGTCATGTCTTCCCTTACCGTGCGCCAGATGCGTCTTAACAAGCGGCGCACGCTGATCACCATTCTCGGTGTTATCATCTCGGTTGCGATGATTACCGCCGTTTCTACGTTTACGGGCTCGTTCCAAGATCTTTTTTACCGCTCGGAAATCGCAACAGACGGCAACTGGCATGTGCGCATTGACAAAGCAGACCCCGCTCTGCGTGACCGTATTGCGCTTAACGAAGGCGTTGCCTCCGCCTATTTTCTTCGCTTTGAAGGCTTTACCATCCCCTCCCAAATCGCAAGCGGCTTTCAGCGCCTTGCGTTGCTCTCGCTTGAGGAAGCGGCGTTTGAGCCTCTTCAGGTTAAGTTGACGCAAGGCCGTCTGCCCCAAAACAGCCATGAAATCGCCTTATCCAACTCTTATTTTGACAATGCCCCCGCGCCCATTGCCATCGGCGACACGCTGACGCTGCAAAATGGCGTGCTGACGGTTACAGCCGAGGGAGAGACTTTTGATCTTCCCTATGACACCTATTCCGCAAGTGAAGCCGTCTTCACGCCCGGTGAACCACAGGATTATATCATTGTTGGCTTTGCCGACATGCGGCCGCTGATTGCCTCGTGGGACACCATCCCCGTCATAACACTGCTTGACCCCGCAACGCTTGTCCCCGACGACGACACGCGTCTTTTCGTCACGGAAAGCAATCCCACCCGAGCAATTTACGACCGTTACAATCCGATTTTTGAAGAGACACAGTTGAGCGGCGGCTTCCATTCCTCGCTGCTCATCTACAAGGGCGTTGCCTACGACGACGGTCTGACGAGCACCATGCTTGTCATGTCGGCGATACTCGTCGCGATCATCATGATTGGCTCGATCTCGCTGATTTATAACTCGTTTGCCATTTCCCTCTCCGAGCGCTCGTCGCAATTCGGCATGCTGTCAAGCATCGGTGCGACCGGTCGCCAGAACCGCGGCTCTGTGCTGACCGAGGCGGGCGTGATCTCGCTGATCTCTATTCCGCTCGGCATCATCGGCGGGCTGCTTGGCATCGCCATCACCTTCCGCATCGTCAGCCCCATGATGGTAGAATCCTTCGGGCTGGATGCCCCCCTGCGCCTCAAGGTTCTTCCCCTTGCGCTCGTTGCCGCCGCACTGCTCTCGCTCATTACCATTTTCCTGTCTGCATGGCTGCCCGCACGCCGCGCTTCGCGCATTACACCGATGCAGGCCATACGCCGCAGTGAGGATATCAAGCTGCGCGGCAAGGACGTGAAGACCTCTCCCCTCTTCCGCCGCCTGTTCGGTGTAGAGGGCGAAATAGCCCTTAAAAACCTCAAGCGTTATCGCAAGCGCTATCGGGTGACCATTGTTTCTCTTGTCACCTCGCTGGTTCTTTTACTAGCTGCCATCAGCTTCACTTATTATTTAAAGAGTTCCTTCCTCATCACACAAGACGAGCTTTCATACAATGTCTTTGTTCGGGTGCTTCCGCAGAAAAGCGACGCTTCGCCATTACCGGCGCTGCGTGCCGTCGCCGCGCTCGACAGTAAAAACGCCCAGCTTTACCTGACACAGAATGCGCGCGGCAGCGTGCCAAAGGAATTTCTGACTCCCGAAACCCTCGCGCTTGACCCTTACTCCCAGGACGGACTTTACGACGCGAGCTA
>MEFT01000158.1:3856-5884 GCA_001725215.1 Clostridium sp. SCN 57-10 | reverse complement strand
AATCGCGGTCGGCAATGTTGTGCTCAACCGTGTGGCCGATTCGGAATTCCCCGACAACGTATACGACGTGGTATTTGACCGCAACAACGGTGTACAGTTTACGCCTGTTGCAAACGGCACGATCTATCGTGCTCCGGTCAACGAAAGCATCGTTGCCGCTAAAATTGCGCTTGAGGGCGTTCAAGTGCTGGGCGTTAAATGCAACTATTTCGTCAATGAAAGCACGGCGCAAAGCGCTTGGGTGCAGCTTAACCGTCCGCGCGTGGCAGTGGTCGGAAATCACAGCTTTTTTGAATAGCAAAATAAAACAAGGCGGAAGCACAGCTTCCGCCTTGTTGCTTAATTAATGTGGTTACACTTTAAACGCGGTGAGGATGGATGCAAGTCCGACGCGGAAGCCGGGGACAAGGCTTGCGATCTCAATGTATTCCTCGCGAGTATGGGCACCGTCTCCGTCATAGCAGCCGAAGCAAACGGCGGGAATGCCAAGAGAAAGAGGGATGTTGCAGTCAGTCGAGCCGGAATGACGCGTGGGAACATGTCCCGTCTCCCGCTCAAGAATGGCGGAAAAGCGCGCGATCATCGTCTCGTGCGCATTATGATCAACGTCGCCCATGCAGGGACGCTCGCCAAGCACCTCGAGCTCGATCTGAATGCCGTGTTCGCGATGTTTGCTGATGATTGCGTCAAACTGCTCCTTCATCGTCTCGATGGAAGCGCGCACATCGGAACGGTATTCATAAAGGCATTCTGCGCTTTGCGCAATGGTGTTGACCGATGTTCCGCCGGAAATCAGGCCGACGTTATAAGTGGTGCGGCCGCCGTTTTGAGGAATGGGCTGCGCATAAAAATCATGAATAATTGAGGACAGGCAGGCGATGGCGTTTTTATTACCAAACGCTGCGTAAGAATGTCCGCCCTCGGTTTTGACGACGATGCGATAGCGCGTAGAGCCGACCGGAGTGGTGACGATGCTGTCAAGCCCGCCGTCGAACGAAACGAGAGAGGAAACACGCCCTGCGAAGTCTTGCATGATGCGGCGCACGCCCTTCAGATTTCCAAGGCCTTCTTCGCCCGAATTGGCGACAAAGAGAATGCCGTTTTTAGGGGTCAGACCGCGAGACAGAACGTATTTCGCGCACATGAGCAGTACGGCGAGATTGGCGGTATCATCGCCTACGCCGGGGCAGCAGAGGCGTCCGTTTTCGCGCTTCGGCTCCATCGGGGTCAGATCGGGGAAAACCGTATCGGTGTGCGCCATGAATACGTCGATTTGCTTGCTGTTTTCGCAGCAATACGGGAAAACGACGTTGAGCGCCTCATCTATATAAACACCGCTCGCGCCTTGTGCCTCGAGCCACTGCTTGCAAAATGCCGCGCGAAGCTCCTCATGGTTGGATGGTGCCGGAATCTTGCACAGCGTTTCAAGCAGCGACAGCAGCTCTTGCTCGTGCTCAGACAGATATTGCTCGGCATCCGGCGTAAAAATGTATGACATTGCGATCTTCCTTTCTAACTGTTTCTTTTACTGTATCACACCTCGAAAGGATGAGCAATAACATTTTGCATATGGAGAACGGTTGTGATATTCTTAATTTATCATCGATCGGGAGGGCAATCTATGTACGATTTTCATGCTTATCCATATCCTTCAAAGCGGTTCGTAAAGTTTTCTGCGCGCGGCATGTGTGCCACGTCGCATCATCTCGCGGCCCAGGCCGGGCTCGATACCATGAAGCGCGGGGGAAATGCCTTTGATGCCGCTATTGCGGCCGCCGCATGCCTGACGGTTCTTGAGCCGCAGTCAAACGGAGTGGGTGGAGACGCATTCGCTCTAATTTGGAGCAAGGGCAAACTGTATGGGCTGAACGCGAGCGGCTTTTCCGGCTCAAATATGACGCTTGACGCCGTGTTGGCGCGTGGAGATAAGATTCCTGTCCTGGGCTTTTCCGCCGTGACAACACCGGGCGCGCCGGGTGCGTGGGCCGCGGTCAACAAGCGGTTTGGCCGCCTTGCGCTGCGCGAGGT
>MEFT01000158.1:0-3799 GCA_001725215.1 Clostridium sp. SCN 57-10 | reverse complement strand
CCCGCCGTTGACTATGCCGAATCGGGACAGGCTGTATCACATTCGCTGAGTACGACCATTTCAACCTTTGGCACCCTGCTTGCGCGTCAGAGCGGAGAGGAGTTCCGCCCGTGGTTTGATACGTTTATGCCGGAACAGGCTATTCCGCAGCCTGGTCAGCTTTTCCGCAATCCCGCGCTTGCAAAGACGCTTGCCGAAATCGGAGAAACACAGGCAGAGAGCTTTTATCGAGGTGCGCTCGCACAGAACATCGCCGACTTTTCCGCGAAGCACGGCGGATTTATCACTGAAGACGACCTTGCATCGTACGAGCCCGAATGGGTCGATCCCGTTTCGGTCGTGTGGGAAATCCCGCCGAACGGACAAGGCATTGTTGCGCTGATGGCGCTCAATATCTTGAAAGGCTTTGAACCGGCGGGGCGTGATGATGTGCTCGGCCTGCACCGCGAGCTTGAAGCGATTAAGCTGGCTTTTGCGGACGGTCATGCGTTTATTTCCGATGCAAAGCATATGCGCACACCCCTTTCCGTGCTGTTGAGCGACGCATACGGAGAAGAACGCAGACGCGGCATCGGCGATCGAGCGGCAATGCCGATGCCCGGAAAGCCGAACGGATCCGGTACCGTATATCTCTGCGCCGCAGATGGCGAAGGCAATATGATTTCATACATTCAAAGCAATTATCGCGGCTTTGGCTCGGGACTTGTTGTGCCTGGTACGGGCATCGCCCTGCAAAATAGGGGACTTGGCTTCAGCCTTGATCCCGCCAGCGATAACTGCGTCGCACCGCGTAAGCGGCCATACCATACCATTATTCCGGGCTTTTTAACCAAAGACGGCCAAGCCGTAGGTCCGTTTGGAGTAATGGGCGGTTATATGCAGCCGCAGGGGCATGTGCAGGTGGTGCGTAACCTTGTCGACCGCGGCATGAACCCGCAGGCATGTCTAGACGCTCCGCGTTGGCAGTGGATAGAAGGAAAGCGCGTCGAGCTTGAATATGGTTATGCGGAGCATCTGCTTGAGGGACTTAAGGCGCGCGGACATGAAATGAGTTTTGAAGCCAACCGAAACTCGTTTGGACGGGGACAAATGATTCTTCAGACAGGAAAGGAAACCCTGATGGGTGGAACCGACCCGCGCTGCGAGGGCGAATGCGCCGCGTGGTAACGTGTTTCATTGGACATGGCAAAGAGCCGCATACCCAACCGGGTATGCGGCTCTTGTATGACGGCGCTAAATATTACGGCGCGGGCTGCAAGGTTGGTTGCGGTGCGGGCTGCGAGGCAGGCTGTGAGGCGGACTGAGGCGCAGGCTGCACGGCAGGCTCCGCTGACTTTGGAATCTGCTTTCCGCTATGGTCTATCTCGAAGTTCTCTGTTAAAATCAGCTTGGAAACGGGCACAAAGCTGTAGCCCTTTTGGATGAGCGCCTCTATGACCCCCGGCAGCGCGGCAGGCGTGTTTTCGGCGGCATTATGAAACAGGATGATCGAGCCCGGCTCGATGCGGTCAACCACTCTTGTCTTAATGTCCGCGGCGGATAGTTTTTTCCAGTCAAGGCTGTCGATATTCCATTGAATGGTGAAGACGCCGGCTTCGCGCGCGCTGGCAATAACCTGATCGTTATACTCTCCATAGGGCGCGCGGAAGAGCGTGGGCCGCACACCGGTAACGGCTTCGATTTTATCATTGCAGGCATTGATGTCCGCTATGATTTCGCTGCTTGGCATCTTCGCAAAATGCTTGTGTGTATCGGAGTGATTCATCACTTCATGCCCGGCGTCGTGCAGGGCCTTTACCGATTCGGGAAATTTATCAACCCATCCGCCTACGACAAAGAATGTGGCTTGGATTTTATACTTCTGAAAAATGTCGATCAGCTTCTGCGTATCCTCGTTACCCCACGGTAATGTAAAAGTGCGGCACATGTGCCGGAGCGGTTTGTGCGAGTACATGTGTAGAGAAGTTGGCATGAAAATTGCTATTCTGTATGGTCAAAGAGAAAAACATCACACGCAAACGAATGATGAATGTGAAGAGGAGACTTTATGATGTTAGATTTGGCAGTTCAGAACGGGAGAATCTATGATCCGGAGACCAAGAGTACACGTATTGGAAGCATCGGTATTGAAAACGGCCGGATCGCTTGTATCGAAAGTCATGCGCTTACTGCCAAAACGGAAATATGGGCGGAGCAAGCCGATGTTGTGCCCGGGTTTATTGACATTCATATGCACGAAGGTTCTTTGATAAACGGCATTATAGACGCCACCATCGGCCGCGCCATGATTCATATGGGTGTAACGACAGTGGTAGGCGGAAACTGCGGGTACTCT
Organism: Clostridium sp. SCN 57-10; assembly: GCA_001725215.1. Classification (GTDB taxonomy): domain Bacteria; phylum Bacillota; class Clostridia; order Oscillospirales; family Butyricicoccaceae; genus SCN-57-10. The sequence goes on along the minus strand of MEFT01000158.1, from coordinate 1,464 downwards.
CCTGATTCGATCAAAGCTTATTTTGCTGCCGTGCAAAAAGCAGGCTCACCGGTCAATGTTGCATTGCTGTACGGATACAATGGAATTCGCAGAAGTCTGTGCGAAGCAAACGGCGCGATGGACTGGAAGCGCCCATTCGTCGGGCGATGGAAGAAGGGGCGATTGGCCTGTCATACGGTTTGGAATACGCGCCCGGCTGTACGACAGAGGAGATCATACAAACCGGTTTGCTTCTGCGCGATTATGATCACACGCTCATCGCCGCCCACTATCGTTATGACGCAGAACGCTGTCTCGATTCGGTACGCGAGGCGATTGATGTTTGTGCCGCGACGCGCATCCCCTTTCAGTTTTCTCATATCGGAAGCTGCTCCGCTTTCCGTGGCAGTGAATCGATGGAAAAAGCGCTGAAGCTGCTGGAGGACGCGCATGCAGACGGTGTAGACATTATGGCGGATTGTTATCCTTATACGGCGTTCAGCGCGCTTATCGGAACCACGGTGTTTGACGAGGGATGCTTTGAGAGATGGGGCGCCGATTACTCGTCGCTGATGGTGGCGGAAGGGCCGTTTCGCAACCAGTTTTGTACACCCGAGCTGTTTTACAAGCTGAGAGAAACTGCTCCCAACACACGCATCATCGGGTTCGTCATGTCGGAGGAAGGCGTAGACTATGCTTTGCGGCACCCCATGGTCATGGTCGGAAGCGACGGGCGGTTTGCAAATGGGTTTGGGCATCCGCGCGGCGCGGGTACATTCTCACGTGTTCTCAGCCGCTATGTGCGCGAAAAACAATTGCTTACCTTTGAGCAAGCGATAGACAAGATGACGATTATGCCTGCAGAGCGCCTTCATCTGCGCAAAAAAGGCAGAATTCAGGAAGGCTGCGACGCCGATATCGTGATTCTTGACCGAAACTTAATTCGCGACGGAGCAACATTTTCCGATCCGCTGCTTAGTTCGGAAGGCATTCATGCCGTCATTGTAAACGGAGAGGTATGCCTGCGTCACGGCAGATATACTGCAAACGCCGGACGCCCGATACGGAGACAGGAAATTTGATCGGTCTTGCTCACAGCGCGGCAGGTGTGCTACAATTAAATAGTCCGCAGATCTATAATAAGCAAAAATAGCCGGATACTGAACCGGTAACTGCGATTGTGAGGCGGCTTATGAAAACACGATTTCGATGGTTTTGCATCTTGTTTGTGTGCGCAATGCTGCTTTCTCTGCCGAGCGGCGCCTTTCAAACAAAAATGAAGATTGCCTATTGTACGGAATACCCGCCTTATCAATTTATGGACGAAGCCGGGAATCCGAGCGGACTGCACGTGGACATCATGAATTTGATCGCCAAGGTGAAAAATCTTAGTATCGAGTATGTTCCGCAGGACACGGACAGCGCATGCCTTCAGGCGCTTGACGCGCGTCAGGTCGATGCGGTGCTCGGAATCACTGCCGATAA
>MEFT01000157.1:5079-7437 GCA_001725215.1 Clostridium sp. SCN 57-10 | reverse complement strand
TCCTTGCGGATGATTTTCGCCACATCTTCAAGAGTCAGCGGCTCCATGTAAACCTTGTCGGCCATTTCCACTTCGGTCATGATGGTGGCGGGGTTCGAGTTGACCAGAATGATGGTGTATCCCTGCTCGCGCAGCGCCATGCAGGCCTGCGTGCCGGAATAGTCAAACTCCGCTGCCTGCCCGATGACGATGGGGCCCGAGCCGATGACCAGAATTTTTTTAATGTCGGTTCTCTTAGGCATGGGTGCGCCCTCCTTCTACAAAGCGTGCCATATTGTCAAGGAAGCGGTCAAACAGATAGCCGCTGTCCTGCGGGCCCGGCGCGCTTTCGGGGTGATACTGCACCGAAAAAACGCCCAGCTCCTCGTTTTGCAGCCCTTCCGGCGTGTCGTCAAGCAGGTTGAGGTGGGTCAGCGTCAGTCCCGTGCCCTCAAGCGAGCTGGGGTCGACGGCATAGGAATGGTTCTGCGAGGTGATTTCCACCTTGCCGGTCAGCAGGTTTTTCACAGGATGGTTGCCGCCGCGGTGTCCGAACTTCATTTTATAGGTGCGCGCGCCATTGGCAAGCGCGATCATCTGATGCCCGAGGCAGATGCCGAAGATGGGCACCACGCCCTGCATGCGGCGCACCAGCTCAATGACGGGCGTCACATCCTCCGGGTCGCCCGGGCCGTTGGACAGAAACAGTCCGTCGGGGCGCAGCGCGAGGATGCGAGCGGCGTCGGTGTCATACGGCACGACGGTGACGTTGCAGCCGCGCGCGTTAAGCGAGCGGATGATGTTGTGCTTGATGCCGCAGTCGACGGCGACGACGTTAAACCTGCGGTTCGGCGTGCGCGAATACCACACCTTGCGGCTCGACACGCGCGCCACATGGTCGTGCGGCACGGGCGTTTCCGCAATGCGGCGCAGCCCCTCGGCGGTGGACACCGCCTCGTCGCACAAAAGGCAGCGCATGCTGCCCTCGTCGCGCAGCATACGGGTCAGCGCGCGGGTATCCACGCCCTCGATGCCGGGGATATTGTTTTCTTCCATCTCCGCGCCCAGCGTTTCGGTATAGCGGTAGTTCGAGGGGCGGTCGTTGTACTCGCGCACGATGAGCGCGCCGAGCATCGGCGTTTTGGTTTCATAGTCCTCGTCGGTCAGGCCGTAATTGCCGATAAGGGGGTAGGTCATGCACACCGCTTGTCCATAATAGGACAAGTCGGACAAAATCTCCTGGTAGCCGACCATCGAGGTGTTGAACACCAGCTCGCATACGGCGTCACGGTCGGCGCCGAAGCCGGTGCCATGAAACTCGCGCCCGTTTTCGCAAATCAGTTTCTTTGCTTTCTTCATATTCTCATTCTCCCGTCCGCGGCCGGATGCCGCCATATGATGTTTCCGTCGCGCAGCGTCACGCTGACCTGTCCCGTCAGCGTCATGCCGTCAAACGGCGTACTTCTGCCCATGCTGGCAAACCGCTCGGGGCGCACCATCTCGCGCGCCGCGGGGTCGAGCAGCACCCAGTCGCCCGTGCGCCACGCGCGGCCGAGCACGGCGCGCGCACGCTCACCCAGCGCGCGCAGCAGCGTCTCCTGCGCGTCGTCGCCCAGCGCCGCAAGGCTTGCGGCGTAGGCCGTTTCCAACCCCACAACGCCGAACGCGCTGCGCGTCAGTCCACCTGCCTTTTCGTCCGCCGCGTGGGGGGCGTGGTCGGTTGCGATGCAGTCAATCGTGCCGTCAAGCAGTCCTGCGACGAGCGCCGCGCGGTCGGTGCGCGCGCGCAGCGGGGGGTTCATCTTAAATCTGCCATCCGGCTCGGTGATATCGTCCTCGCAAAGCAGCAGGTGGTGCGGCGTGACCTCGCACGTTACGGGCAGTCCCTCCCGCTTGGCACGGCGCACCAGCTCGACGCCCTCTGCCGTTGAAATATGGCAGACGTGGTAGCGGCAGCTCGTTTCGCGCACAAGCGCGATATCACGCTCGATCTGCCGCCACTCCGATTCGTTCGAGATGCCGGGCATTCCGTGCGCGCGGGCATAGCCGTCGCTCACCGAGCCGCCGCACAAAAGCGCGTTGTCCTCGCAGTGAGCGACGATGGGGAGGTTCAGCGCGGCGGCGCGTTTCATCGCCTCGCGCATCATGTCGTCGGTTTGCACGCCGTGGCCGTCATCCGAAAAGCCCGCGACGAAGGGCGCCATGCCCTCCATGTCGCTCAAAAGTGCGCCCTGCTGCCCGCGCGTAATCGCGCCGTAGGGCAGCACCTCAACGGCGGCATGGCGCGCGATGGCGGCGCGCGAGACCGCGAGGTGCGCCGCGCTGTCAGGCACGGGCGAAAGGTTCGGCATGGCGCAGACGGTGGTAAAGCCGCCGCGC
>MEFT01000157.1:2157-4960 GCA_001725215.1 Clostridium sp. SCN 57-10 | reverse complement strand
CAAAACACCGTCGCGCAGCACAAGGTCGGCGCGGCGCAGCGCGCCGTCAAGCAGCACCGTGCCTCCGCGAATCCAAAGTTCCATGCTTATCCCTCCAGCGCACGCGTCAGCACCGCCATGCGCACAAACACACCGTTCTGCATCTGCTTGAAAATGCGCGAGCGCTCACACTCCATCACATCGTCCGCCACCTCGACGCCGCGGTTGACCGGCGCGGGGTGCATGATGATCGCGCCTTTCTTCATGCGCGCGGCGCGCTGGGCCGTCATGCCGTACTGCGCGTGGTAGCGCTCGGCGGAAAAGCCGCTGTCGTCCGAGTGCCGCTCGTGCTGCACGCGAAGCATCATCACGATGTCGCTCGTCGCCACCGCCTGGTCAAACGGCACAAACGCGCGCCCGCGCTCCATGTATTCCTCGGGTCCCGATACGACGACCTCCATGCCGAGGCGTTCCATCACCTCGAAGTTGGTGTGCGCCACGCGCGAGTGGGCGATGTCGCCGCAGATGGCGATGCGCAGCCCCTCAAAGCCGCCGAACTCCTGCCGTATGGTGAGCAGGTCGAGCAGCGACTGCGTGGGGTGGTCGCCCGTGCCGTCTCCGCCGTTGAGCAGCGCGGCATTTACATGTCCAAGCAGCTCGTCGTAGTAGTGATTTTTTGCGTGGCGGATGACGATGGCATCCAGTCCGAAGCTGTCAAACGTCTTGACCGTATCGTAAAAGCTTTCGTTCTTGCTGAGCGACGAGCCCGCCGGATTAAAAGAAACGACCCGCATACCCAGCCTTTCTTCCGCAACCTGGAAGCTGTACTGAGTGCGAGTCGATGGTTCAAAAAATAAATTACCCACTATTTTGGATGAAAAATCGGGAACGGCGCCGCCGTCTCGAAACGACTGTGCCAAATCAAGAAGTCCGTTCAGCTCGGTGACCGGCATATCCCTCAACGTGAGGATGTTTTTCCCCATAATGTCCTCCCCCTACGCATTTCGCTTGTTTTTTCGCAAATTTTTTATATTGTATCACGTTGGAAGACCGAAGACAACAAAAATTCGCGTGAAAGTTTCCACAAAGTTTGCGCAGGGAGAACGCGCAAACTTTGTGGAATTTTAAATGCGCACGCCGTTCATCCACACCTCGCGTATGTTCAGCCTCTCGTCGCACACCAGAAAATCGGCGCACAGTCCGCTGCGAATTGCGCCGACGCGGCCGTCCGCGCCCGCGACGCGCGCGGCAAGTGCTGTCGCGCCCCAAATCACGTCTTCGCGCGGCACGCCGAACGACACGGCGCGGCGCACCATCTCGGGCAGCGGCACGGCGGAGCCGGCCAGCGTGCCGCCGGGCAGCGTGCAGCGGCCGCCGCACAGCGTTACAGCCCGCCCCGCGAGCGTATACGTGCCGTCGGGCATCCCGCCCGCCTCGATGCAGTCGCTTACTGGCACGATGCGGCGCGGAAAAAGTGCAAATGCGGCGCGTACGGCGGCGGGGTGAACGTGCACGCCGTCACAGATCAGCTCGGCTGTCACCTGCGGGCGTTCTGCCGCCGCGGCAATGATCCCCGGCTCTCGGTGAAGCAGAGCGGGCATCGCGTTAAACAGATGGGTGACATGGCGCGCGCCCGCGTCAAACGCGGCGCACGCCTGCGCGTAATCACATGCCGTATGCCCCACGGCGACGCATGCATCGGCTGCAAGCGCCGCAATGCCCTCCCGCGCACCCGCAAGCTCGGGCGCAACAGTGACAAGGCGCACCGCGCCGTGGCGCGTCAGCGCCAGCGCTTCGGTGTCGTCGGGCGCGGCAAAATAGGCGCTCTCTTGTGCGCCCGCGCGTTCGGGCGAGAGGAAAAGCCCCTCAACATAGCCGCCCAGCACACGCGCGCCGTCGTGGCGCGGCGCGGCAAGTCCATCCAAAAAGGCGCGCAGCGCGTCGCGCGGCATAGCTGCGGCAGCGGGTACAAACGAGGTGACGCCGATGCGCGCCAGCGCGCGAGCAAGCCCCTCCGTGCCGTCGCGCGCGGCGTCAAAGCCGAACGCGCCGTGTATATGTATATCAATCAACCCGGGAATGACGGTCGCGCCGCCCAGATCGCGCGTTTCTCCGCCCGCGTCGCAGAACACGCCGTTTTCCGTGGCGAAGCCGTCGTCGCGAAACACGCCGTCGGGCGCGAACACGCGTGCGTTGACAAATTTCATATCCGCCCCTCCGCTTCGAGCAGCGCGAGCGCGCCCGGCACGTCGCCGGCGCGCGCCAGCAGACGCGCCCCCTCCTCGTGCGACACGCCGCCGAGGCGCGCAACCATATCCGTCGCGCGCGCGCGCAGCTTTTCATTCGTGGGGCGCACATTGATCATCAGATTGCCACGTACCAGCCCGATGCGCGCCATGGCGCACGTCGTCAGCATATTGAGCAGCATTTTCTGCGCCGTGCCAGCTTTAAGGCGCGTCGAGCCGGTCACCGCCTCGGAGCCGGTGTCGACCGAAAGCGCGATGTCGCTCAGCGCGTCGCACGCGCCGCCAGGGCAGGAGGTGACGCACAGCGTCGCGCAGCCCGCTTCCCGCGCGCGGCGCAACGCACCGAGCACATAGGGGGTGCGCCCACTGGCCGCGATGCCGCACACCACGTCTTTTTCATTGGGCGCAAGAGCGTCAAGATCAAGCGCGCCGCGTTCCGCGTTGTCTTCCGCGCCCTCCGCGGCGTGACGCAGCGCGTTGTCACCCCCCGCGATGATCGCCGTAACCATCCCCTCAGGCACGCCGAAGGTCGGCGGGCATTCGGACGCGTCGAGCACGCCGAGCCGCCCCGAGGTGCC
>MEFT01000157.1:0-2135 GCA_001725215.1 Clostridium sp. SCN 57-10 | reverse complement strand
GATCGCCTCGGCGCAGCGGCGGTTTTCTTCATTCATCTGGCGCGCCATGTCAAGCGGCGCGCTCTCCGCAAAGTGCAGCGTGCGCGCGTTGATGCGCTCGGTCGGCAGGTCAGACAGCAGACGGCTCATGAATGTCCACCTCCCGTATGCCTGCAAGCAGAAGCGCGCGGCGCACCGCGCCGAACGCCGGCATGCGGTCGTAAACCGTGATGCGCGCCTGCGGCACCGTATGGCGGAGAAGCGCGTCGAGCGCTTCCGCATTTTGAAACACACCGCCCGTGACGATGACATCATACGCGCCGTTAAAATAGCGTGCGGCGTGGTTGATGTGCAGGGCAAGCCCTTCCATGTTGCGCTCAAGAATGCCGCGTGCCACCTCATCGCCCATGCGCACGGCGGCAAACACGGTGGGTGCGAACGACGCGACAAGCGCACGCTTGCCGCGGTAAAACCGCCCGAGTGCCGCCTTTGCGCTTTCGCCCAGTATGTCCTCGCAAAGCGCGGTCAGCGCCGTCTGCGGGCCCATGCCGTCATGGGCGCGGTAGACAGCGGTCAGCGCATCGCATCCGAGGTCATAACCGCTGCCCGCGCGATCAAACAGAGGGCCCCAGCCGCCGGTGCGGTGCAGCTCGCCGTTTGCACGCGCATAGCACACCATGCCCGTACCAGAAATGACGGCGCAGCCGTCTCCCTCGCCCAGGCCGCCATAAAGCGGGTTAAGCGCGTCATTCTGGCAGAGGATCTGCCCCATCGCGGGGAATGCCTCGCGCAGCGTGCGCCCGACGCGCATATCATATCGATCGGTCTCCACGCCCGAAATGCCCGCAAAGCAGGCGCGCACCGAGCTGTGCGGCACCCCGTCAAGCAGCTCGGAAATGCCGCGCAGCAATTCCTGCTCGCACTGCGCGAAGCCGACGTCGTTCGGGTTGCAGCTGCCCGCATGCCTTGTGCGCACAATCGTGCCGTCCTCGCTGCACAGCGCGAACACCGTTTTGGTCGCGCCTCCATCTATTCCGATGACATAGGTCATTTGTACCGTTACCCCTCCATTATGCTTTCTTGCTCTATTGTAACTTTTTCGCGCTGTGATTGCAAGAAGCGTGAAAAGGGTATATAATGATTTCACATTACAATTAAAAATAGAGGAGCCTGGTTATGCTGTTTGGACATGAAAAGGTATCGTTTCTGCATCTGCCCACGCCCATCGAATTTCTTCCCCGCATGTCGGAAAAGCTAGGAATCGAACTATATATAAAGCGGGATGACCTGACTAACCTCGGCATGGGCGGCAACAAACTGCGCAAGCTCGAATACCTTTTATATGATGCCCAGCAGAAGGGCGCGACCATGTTGCTTACCCTGGGCGGCGCGCAGACCAACCACGGCCGTCTGACGGCAGCCGTCGCCGCGAAATACGGCATGCGCTGCGCCATTCTGTGCATTGACGATTATCCCGGCGAGGTGAGCGCAAATATTCTGCTCGACCGCCTGATGGGCGCCGAAGTCGTGCTCAAAAAGAGCGACGGACGCGACGAGGGTCTGCAGTTCCGCGAGTTGACCGCGCAGATGCGCGCCAAATACGAGGCGCAGGGCGAAGTGGTTTATGAAATTCCCATCGGCGGCTCCAACGTGATCGGCTGCCTCGGCTATTTTGAATGTGCGCAGGAGCTTGACCGGCAGGTGCGCGGCACCCCGCTTGCGGACAGCCGCCTGATCTGCGGCGTCGGCAGCCTCGGAACCTATATCGGCCTTTACGCCGGCCTGCGCCATGAAGCTTCTTCCCTACGGCTTACGGGCGTCGCTATTTCTCCGTTTGCCGATGCAAAAGAAGCGCGTCTGCGGGAATACTATGACGAGATGCAGAGCGCGTTCGGCTTTGACACGCCGTTCTGCCGCGACGACTTCGACATTGAAACCGGCTACACCCGCGAAGGCTATAACAAACCTAACGCCGCCGTGCGTCAGGCGATCTATGACATGGCAAGCACAGAGGCCATCATCCTCGACCCGTGCTATACGGGAAAAATGTTCGCCGGCGTATGCGACATGGTGCGCGAAGGCAAGCTGCAAAAAGGCGAGCGCGTCATCCTGCTGCACAGCGGCGGCCAGCCGGGCATCAGCACTCCGTTCCACCG
>MEFT01000156.1 GCA_001725215.1 Clostridium sp. SCN 57-10 | reverse complement strand
CGCAGAGCGTGGCCTTCTGTGCCACGGCGCGGGCAATCTGGTTTACCGCCTGGCCAAGCACAAGGGCATGAGCGTCCGCGAGGCGGGCCTCGCCCTTTCAGAGGGGCGCCTGTGGGACGAAACCGTATCGCTTTTTGAGGAGGTGCGCGCATGAGCGACTATAAGCTGAATCCGACCGAGCCGATCGACGTAGACGAAATTCTGCGCGACCTCGAGCATTATACGCCGCGCCGCCACCCGTGGCAGTGGCGCAAAAAAGCGGAAAACCTGCAGATGGGCGGCTTTACGTACCGCGACGCGTCGCAGCCGATGGGCGGCGACAGTGTTCCGCTGCCCTCCGCGAAGTATTTTGCGAGCATTGACCCCCAGCCCGCGCCTGTCATCACGACGGAGATCGCGTCCGGCCGGTTTGAAGACGACATCCGCCGTATGCGTATGGCGGCGCACCACGGCGCAGACCACATCATGGTCATCCGCACGGCGGGGCAGTCGCACTATGACGGTCTGATCGAAGGCACGCCGCAGGGCATCGGCGGCGTGCCCATCACGCGCAAGCAGGTGCGCGCCCAGCGCCGCGCCCTCGACCTCATCGAGGAAGAGGTCGGCCGCCCCATCAACTATCACTCCTATGTTTCGGGCGTTGCGGGACCGGACATTGCCGTCATGTTCGCCGAAGAGGGCGTGTCGGGCGCGCATCAGGATCCGCAGTATAACGTCATTTACCGCAACATCAATATGGTGCGCTCGTTTGTCGACGCGTGCGAGAGCAAGCGCATCATGGCCTATGCCGGCATCCTGCAGATCGACGGCGCGCACAACGCGAACGCCACGGCGCGCGAGGCGTGGAAGGTCATGCCCGAGCTGATGGTGCAGCACGCCATTAACGCCACCTTCTCGCACAAGGTGGGCCTTAAGAAGGAGAACATCGCGCTGTCCACCGTGCCGCCCACCGCGCCGCCCGCGCCCTGCCTTTATATCGACCTGCCCTACGCCGTCGCGCTGCGCGAGCTGTTTGAGGGCTATCGCTTCCGCGCTCAGATGAACACGAAGTATATGGAAAGCTCGACGCGCGAGGCGACGGTGACCCATGTGCTCAACATCCTGACGTCCAAGCTGACGAGCGCCGACATTCAGTCGACCATCACGCCCGACGAGGGACGCAACGTGCCCTGGCATATGTATAACATCGAGGCGTGTGACACGGCGAAACAGACCTTTGCGGGCCTTGACGGATTGATGGACATGGTCGAGCTGAAAAACGAAGGCTATCTGCGCGACAAAGCGCGCGAGCTGAAGGAACGCGCCGTGCTGTTTATGGAAGAAATGATTGCAAACGGCGGCTATTTCGCGGCCGTGGAAGAGGGCTTCTTCGTAGACAGCGGCATTTACCCGGAGCGCAACGGCGATGGCATCGCACGCCAAATGGGCGGCGGCGTCGGCGCGGGCACCGTGATCGAGCGCGCACCCGACTATATGGCGCCCGTCACGGCGCACTACGGCTATAACAACGTTGCGCAGTATGACCCCTCATGCGTGTCCGACCCCGCGAAGCTGATCGGCGGCGACACGCTGGAGGATCCGTCCAAAATCATCTATATCGACGAGCTGGACGAGAACGACAACGTCAATCTGCGCCTTGACGAAAAGCGCGAGTTCATCGGCACGGGCAAAATCATGCCCGAAATGGAGTGGCGCGCCGACGGCACCGTCGTGCTCACCATGTTCCTGCCGACGCACCGCAGAGCGGCAGAGGCGGCGGCGCTCGCCATCGCCAAAAAGATGAACCTCAACGAGTGCGAGGTCATCCACCGCGAGTGCCTGCAGCAGGCGGAGGGCTGGCGCATCGAGGTCAAGGGCAAGGTGCCCTTTGTGGTCGATCTGAACGAGCTTGAAATCCCGCCCGAGCCGGAGGTGATTACCGACGACGAGATCCGCGAGGAGATTGCGGAGCATCCGCTCACCGTTGTCTGCGGAACGGTCGGACAGGATGAGCATTCGGTCGGCCTGCGCGAGGTCATTGACATCAAGCACGGCGGCATCGAGAAATACGGCATCAAGGTGCATTATCTCGGCACGTCGGTGCCCGTCGAGAAGCTTCTGCAGGCCGCCGTCGAGGTCAACGCGGAGGTCGTGCTCGCTTCGACCATCATCAGCCATGACGACATTCATTATAAGAACATCGCCGCCATCGACCGTCTTGCACGCGAGATGGGCATTCGCGACAAGGTGATTTTCTGCGCGGGCGGCACGCAGGTGACGCCGGAGCTTGCCGTGCAGGCGGGTGCAGACGCCGGATTCGGACGCTCCGGCAAGGGCGTTCACGTTGCGACCTTTATTGTTAAGGAGCGCCAGAGAAGACGCGGCGAGTAAAGGCGCACGAAGGGGGGGCCGTAATGAAAAAATGGGCACAAAAGCTTTCCCTTTTACAGTTTGGGCTTTATGCAGTAGCTGTTTTTATGAACCGTGAGGTCAAGCTCGTGCTGCTTGCTCTTTCTATCGCGGTCTGCTTGCTTTCCGAGTACGCGGGGCTTAGAGAAAGCGAAAAAGGCTTTTCAAAAAGAGAAATCACGGTGCGCATGCTTCTCCGCCTTGCGGAAACGGGTCTGTTTGCTATGATACTGTTTACGGAGGGCGGCCTGAAAGCGCTTGGAGTTATCCTTTTGATAGCGGTCGTGATTTACCACCTTGCGCGCGTAAGGCCGAAAGAATAGGCTTGCGCCGCTTGTATCCCATCCCAAGCACCCTAACCCGCCGCGCTTCTCAGAATGACAGGTGCAGCTTGTCAAAACAGCCCACAGGGCTAATCCATTTGTTTTTTCGGCGGCACGCGCGTCGCGCGGCGGTGGGGGTTAGCCGCAGCTTGCTGCGGCGCAAAGGGGGAGCTTGCCTCCCCCTTTGAAAGTTATCAGGAGGAATTGCCATGCATATCGACGTACTTGTGGCCGAAATCGGCTCGACGACCACGGTGGTCAACGCGTTTGACTTGACCGATTGTCGCTTTCTGGGGCAGGGGCAGGCGCCGACCAGCGTACTCGCGGGCGACGTGCGCGTAGGCCTGCGCGAAGCGACCGACGACCTGCGCGCCCGGCTCGGCGCAGACGAGCTTTCCTGGGGCGAAATGTTTGCCACCTCGTCGGCGGCAGGTGGTCTTCGCATGACGGTGCACGGCCTTATCTATGACATGACGGTGCGCGCCGCACGCGAGGCGGCGCTCGGCGCGGGCGGCATCATCGGCCTTGCCACGGCGGGGCGGCTGCGCCGCACCGATCTTGAGCGCATCCGCCAGGCGCGCCCCAACCTCATCCTGCTTGCCGGCGGCACCGACTACGGCGAGCGTGACACGGCGATTGTGAACGCCGAGCTGCTCGCTCGCGCAAATCTAGGCGTGCCTGTCGTCTACGCGGGCAACATAGAAAATCAGCGCGAAATCGAGCTGATTTTCGGCGAGGTGGGGCAGACGGTGTATCTCACTGAAAACGTCTACCCCAAGCTAGACGAACTGAACATTGAACCGACGCGCCGCATCATCCACCGCGTGTTTGAAGAGCACATCGTGCGTGCCCCGGGCATGGAGCACATCCGTGACATGGTGTCGGGCAGCATCATCCCCACGCCGGGCGCGGTGATGGAGTGCGCGCAGCTGCTCTATGCCGAGCTGGGCGACCTCGTCGTGTTCGACGTAGGCGGCGCGACCACCGACGTACACTCGGTGACCGACGGGTCGGACGAAATCGCGGCGCTGCTCGTGCAGGCCGAGCCGCGTGCTAAGCGCACCGTTGAGGGCGACCTCGGGGTCTACGTCAACGCGCGCAACGTCGCCGAGCAGATCGGCATGGATAAGCTGTCTGCCGAGCTGGGGTTCGATGCGGCGGAGGTGCTTTCAGGTTATCACGCCATTCCGAAAAACGACCGCGAGCGCGCTCTTGTTACGCGCCTGACCGAGGAGGCGGCGCGCACCGCGCTCGAGCGTCACGCGGGGCGGCTGCGGCATGTTTATTCGCCGACGGGGCGCAAAACGCTGGCGGAGGGCAAAGATTTGTCGCAGGTCAAGTGGCTCATCGCCACCGGCGGCGCGCTGACGCGCCTGCCCGACCGCTCTGCGATTATGGATAAGCTGGCGAACGCGGGCAAGGGCGGCATGATGCTCTTTCCGCGCGAGGGCGCGACGCGCACGCTGTTCGACGATGATTACATCTTGGCATCTCTTGGCGTTTTATCGCACAAATATCCGGAAAAAGCGCTGGTTCTTGCCAAAAAAAGCTTGAAAATATAACAAGTTTGCAAAAAATTCATAAATGCTGCACAGTTTGTTTGTAAAGTCATGTTAGCATAGAGGCGAAATGAAATCCTGAGGAGGAACGCCAATGTATGCTCATGTCCATCTGATGCAGGGCGTCACCATCTGCCGCGAGCTGCGGCGCGACGGTGTGCCTACAAACCGACTGCTGTTTGTGCTCGGTTGCATTATACCGGACTTCGATCCGCGCACGAAAAACGGCACGCATGTGCTGCGCGATGCGCTCGACGAGGTGCGCAACTTTTCCCGCGTAGAAGACGCTTCGCTGCGCAGACGCAGCTTTCAGGCGGGGCGGGTGTGCCATCATGTGGCCGACAGGTTTATAATACGCGCACCAAGCACATGGGCTATGAGGGCCGCCATTCGAGCGTACTTTTGCGCGAAATGTGCACCAATACGGCAAAGGCTCAGACACGCCGTGGCTTTTTAATGACCTTTATCCGAGAGGTTCAGGCGGCAAAAGGCGCCACTCCGGCGGAAAACACCACCCGTGAGGCGCAGCGCATGATGCTGTGGAGCTCACGCGCGGCACATGTGCTGCTTGGAAAACCCAAGCTTTCTGTATAATTAGCGTTGAATGATAAGACGAAGCCGCCCCAAACGGGGCGGCTTTTTTATTCAAAATGTGCGTGCCGCAGGCGTTTTTACGCCGCCGCGCAAGCTGGTATACGCGCATACCTATAATTGACAAAACAGAGGAAAACGAGTATGATGAGCATGTATACTGTGAGAGGAGAGCGCTGAAAGGCGCGGCAGCTATGCTTAAAATTAATCATTTGACCAAAATCTACGGAGGCGACAAAAAAGCGGTGGACGATTTGTCGCTTCACATCGCGCCGGGAGAGATTTATGGCTTTATCGGCCATAACGGCGCGGGCAAAACGACGACCATTAAGGCTTGCGCCGGTATTCTTGATTATACGGCGGGTGAGATTCTGATCGACAATATCCCCGTGCGCGGCGACGCGATTGAATGCAAAAAGCGCATTGCCTACATACCCGATAATCCTGATCTTTACGAGTTTATGTCGGGCATTAAGTACCTGAACTTCATCGCGGATCTGTACGGCGTTCCGCGACGCGAGCGCGAGGAGCGCATCGCAAAATATGCCGATATGTTCGAGTTGACGGGCGATCTGGCGCAGCCGGTTTCCGCCTATTCGCACGGCATGAAGCAAAAGCTGGCCGTCATTTCGGCGCTGATCCATGAGCCGAAGCTCATGCTGCTCGACGAGCCGTTCGTCGGCCTTGACCCCAAGGCGGCACATACGCTCAAGCAGCTCATGCGCGACCTGTGCGACCGCGGCGGCGCTATTTTCTTTTCGACCCATGTGCTTGAGGTCGCCGAAAAGCTGTGCGATAAAATCGCCATCATCAAAGGCGGCCGCCTGATCGCCTCCGGCACAACCGCCGAGGTGCGCGGCTCGGAGTCGCTTGAGAGCGTGTTCCTCGAGCTGGTGGAGGACGACCATGCTTAAGACGCTCGTTCGGGCGCGTCTCAGCGCCCTCGGGGCGATGATGCTCCGGTCGCAAAGCCGCCGTGGCAGCAGCAAGGGCGGAAAGATCCTGTTTATTATCCTGTTCCTCTACCTCGGCGGGGTACTTACCTTCAGCGTGGGCGCGATGTCCGTCATGATCGGCAAGGCCCTGATTCCCATGGAACTCGGCTGGCTTTTTCTCGCCGTCATCGGTATGATGGCTGTTTCGTTCTGCTTTATCGGCACGGTGTTCCTCGCGCAGAGCCAGCTTTATCAGTCGCGTGACAACGAGCTGCTGCTTTCGATGCCGGTGCCGTCGCGCGTCATCGTGTTTTCGCGTCTGCTCGCCATGTTGACGCTCAACTATATTTATACGGCCGTTATCATGGTGCCCGCCGGCGCGGTCTACGCCTCCCTGGCGCACCCTCCTGCTGTTGCCGTTGCTTTCGCTCACGCTGACGTGCGTGCTCGGCTATGTCCTCAGCGCGGTGACAAGCCGCATGCGCGGCAAGACGCTGGTTTCCATGATTGGCATGCTGCTGTTCTTCGGCGCGTATATGTATGCGTCTATGAACCTGACGAAGTATGCCACCGCGCTCATTCAAAACGGCGCCGCCATTGGTGAGGCCATCCGCCGCGCACTGCCGCCGTTCTACGCGTTCGGTGCCGCCGCCGCTTCGGGCGACCTGTGGCAGGGAATTTTGCTTGTGCTGTGGTGCTGCGTGCCGTTTGCCGCCGTGGCATGGCTGATCGTGCGCGGCTTCCGCGCCATCGCCATTCGCAAGCAAGGTGCGCCCAAGCTGAAGTATAAGGCGGGCACATTGCGCGTCTCGTCGGTTTACGGCGCGCTGCTGCGCAAAGAGCTGAAGCGGTTTTTCGGCACCCCGATGTATACGATGAACTGCGGCTTTGGTGCACTGCTTGCCCTCGGCTTGGCCGGCTATACGGCGTTCAAGGGGCCGGCTGTCCTTGCGGGGATCGGCGCAGCGTATGGCATGGGGGACATGATTGTGCCCATTCTCGCCGTGATGCTTGCCTTTTTGTCCGTTATGGACTGCTCGACCGCGCCGTCCATTTCGCTAGAGGGTACGAATCTGTGGATCCTCAAGGCGCATCCCGTACCCATTTGGAGCGTGTTTTGGGCAAAAATCTCACTTAACATGATTGTCAATATCGTGCCCATGGTGGTTGTGCTGCCGCTGTTTGCCTTTTCGCTCGATCTGTCGGCGATACAGGTGCTGCTGCTGTTCGGTGTGGTGGTCGTATTCTCGGCGTTTACCGCGCTGTTCGGGCTTTCGGCCAACCTGCTGTTTCCGCGCCTTGACTGGTTGAACGAAACCACCGTCATCAAGCAGAGCGTAAGTACGATGATCGCCGTGTTCGGTGGTATGGTGGCCGTCATCGGGCCCGCCTTGCTGTATGCGTTTGCGCTCTCCGGCAGCATGGGACTTGAGCTGTTCATTGTGCTTGTGCTTGCGTTTTATGTGCTTGTATCGGCAGCGCTTATGTGGTTCTTAAACGGAAAGGGCCGCAGAATTTTCGCGGGGTTATAATGTAGCCGCTTCCGCGCAGACGCGGACGCCGGGTTATCCTAAGCTGTGAGATTGCGGAGGGATTGCTTTGAAGCTGGAGCATCTGACATGGGTCAAGGCGCAAGAATACTTTGAGAAAAACGACCTGGTGGTTATCCCTTTGGGAAGCATCGAAAGCCACGGAAAGCACCTTCCACTTGGAACCGATTTTTTGATCCCCGCCAAGCTGGCCGCGCTTTTAGAGGAGAAAACCGATGTTTTGATTACCCCTGCGTTGCCCTTTGGAAATTGCGACTATCTGTCCGATTTTCCGGGCACCATATCCATCGGCTTTGACACGCTTGTCGCCGTTTTGGAGGGGATCACCTCGCAGCTTCTGCAGCATGGTGCGCGCCGTTTTGTATTCCTCAACGGACACGGGGGTAACAGTGCGCCCGTCGATAAGGTTTCACTGGGACTACGGCGAAAAGGCGCGCTGGCCGCCCGCTTCGATTGGTGGGTCATTGCCGGGCAGCTTAACCCGCTGTGGAAGGGCGGTCACGGCGGCGCCGAGGAAACGGCCGGCGTGATGGCGATCGACTGCGCGCTTGTCGACAGGGAGCGGATTGAAGATTCCTTCCTGAAAGGGCTTTCGCAGTCGCTGCCTTCGGGAGGATTGCAGGCAGTGTGCTTTGAGGGCATATCGATTCCCGTTGGGCGCCCTGTGATCGAAGCTACCCCCAATGGCTGGGCGGGGCCCGATCATCCCGCCATGGCCACCCGGCAGATGGGTGAGGAAATGCTTGAGGCAACGGCGGATTATTTGGCTCGGTTTTTGGCGGAATTTTCTTCTGTTCCACTTTAATCACACCTTGAATTACGAAACAGCGCCCCGTCAGCTAAAGTTTGTGACTTTGGCTGACGGGGCGCTGTTGTGTTTTTTTTCACCGCGCCGAAATGGCTCTTGTCTTTATGTGTTAAAACTCATTTAACATAGGCAATCAAAGTGAACGAAAAGTTAGTTAATATTTTATTAAATTTTGCCCTTCCTTTAATTGCCATAATACCCTCAATTGACTTGAATTGTCGAATATAGCTATATTTTAACAATAAAGATTAGCAATAATTAGCATAGACGGTTGGAAACGCTGTATCATATTACCATAATAGCAGTTAAAATATTAGCAATATATTGCATAGACGATTGAAAATATTTGTATTATAATTATAGCAACATGCATATTTAATCGTTACCAAATTAATAACTGTGTGATAAAAACGATGCGTATCGCAATGATTTTAGTCAAAGTGCCAAAGGGAGATTTCATGGAACATTGCCGGAAATTTTTTTCTGGGCTTTGGAAAAAAGCCCTTTTGCTCTTGTCAATCGGCGTTCTTTTCTCGCTGTTGATACAATGGATAGGGTCAAGCGACCGATCCACTTTTTTAGCTGATACATTTCTGACCGATACCTTGTTCTGGATCGGCATGAGCTTCTTTATTTCGGGTCTTTCTTCATGGGTACATAATGCCGGGGCGTTCAACGGTTTGATTTACGGCGCAAAGTGCGCCATAGCCGTGTTCAGGGGCGTGCACAAGACCTCCCGGCAGATGATCGACGGGTATGTGGATTTTTGCGCCGGGCGGCGCCGCGTCAAGGATGTTGCGAAGATCTTTGTGATCGCGCTGGTGTTCTTTGCGCTGTCTGTCTTGAGCGGGTGCGTTTAACCGCGCTGCCGAGCTCCGTTTATTTGTTTATATGCATGTCATATAAAATCCCTGCAAAGAACCAGGCTTCGCAAACTATAAGGAGATGGAGATGGAATTGTGAAAACAAAAAGACTGATCGGGCTTTTCCTCGCGGCAACGATGACGCTGGGCGTACTTGCCGGATGCAAGCCGACGAACGACTCCGATGCCTCGC
>MEFT01000155.1 GCA_001725215.1 Clostridium sp. SCN 57-10 | reverse complement strand
GGATGAAGGCGTGATGCCGCAGACGGTCGAGCACCTCGGCATTTTATCGATGCTTGACCTACATCGGGGTATCATCGTCGTGACCAAGGCAGATATGGTGGAGCCCGACTGGCTCAGCATGATTTGCGATGACATACGCGAACGCGTCGGGGGTACATTTTTGGAAAACGCGCCGATGTGCTGTGTATCTGCCTATACAGGGCAGGGGATTCCCGAGCTGCGCGAGCTTTTGTTCCGCATGGTCGCGGAAAGTGAAGACAAGAATGAAGAACTGCCGTTTCGCATCCCAGTTGACCGCGTTTTTTCTGTCGAAGGATTTGGAACGGTGATCACCGGCACGATGATCGAGGGCACGCTGGCAGACGGGCAGGAGGTCATGCTTTATCCTTCGGGACAAATGGCTAAGGCTCGCAATATTCAGGTGCATTCGGCCGATGCTGAGAGGGCCTACGCTGGACAGCGCACGGCGGTCAACCTCGCGGGCATAAAAAAAGATGAGGTGCAGCGCGGAGATGTGCTTGCGCCGGCGGGCACCATGCTTGTGTCGCGCATGGTCGATGTGCGCCTTTCGCTGCTCCCCGACACGGCGAGAACGGTGAAGAACAACAGCCGCCTGCATTTTTACCACGGGGCGCGCGAGGCGCTGTGCAAGGTGGTTTTGCTCGATTGCGACGAGCTGAAGGCCGGCGAATCCGGCTATGCGCAGCTGCGGTTTGAAGAGGATATCGCCGTCAAGCCGTACGACCGCTATGTGGTGCGTTTTTACTCCCCACTCGAAACGATAGGCGGCGGCGTCGTGCTCGACCCCTGCCCGCACAAGCATAAGCGGGACGAGGAAACCGTAAAGCTGCTGCGCGTTCGCGAAAAGGGTACTCCGTCCGAGCAGCTCGAGGTTTCGATTGCCGAAAACAGCCGCTACTTCGGAACGGTGGATTTCGCGGCGCTGCAGGCGGGCATTCTGCCCGGCGCACTGCAGGCGGCGCTCGACGGCCTTGCGGTCGAGGAAAAAATCGTTCGTATTACCGATAAAATTTATCTGCACGCCGATTATGTCAAGACGGTGCGGCGCGACCTTGTGCAGCTGATGAATGACTTTCACAAGCAGTATCCGCTCAAGGCGGGCATGCGGCGCGAAGAGCTGCGCACGCGCCTGCTGCCGCGCGCCGAGCTTGCATATGTTGATCGTTTGCTTTCCTATTTCATTGAAAAAAAGACCGTGAAAGAGGTAAGCGGATTGATTTCGCTCTACTCCTTCAAGGTGGAGGTGGGCGAAAAGCTTGCGAAGCTGAGCGGAGATATCGAGGGGCTTTATCAGGCGGCAGGCTTTACGCCTCCTAGTACCGACGAGGTGCTAGAGCGGTTTAAGGGCGAAAAGAACATGGATCAACTTTTGTCTGCCATGATTGCGGACGGCACGCTGGTCTGGCTGGCCGACCAGATTTACATGCATAAAGAGTTCTATGAAAAGGGTTTGCAGGCAGCATATGACCTGATCGCCGCAAAGGGTGAACTGGTGCTCTCCGACTACCGCGACGCTATAGGCACATCGCGCAAGTTCGCTCTTGCGCTGCTGGAACAGTTTGACCGCAAGAAAATCACGCGTAAAACGGGGGACAGCCGCGTACTAGCAAAGTAACAAGCAAAGCCCGGAAACACCTGTTTCCGGGCTTTTTAGACTATTTATGTGCAACGATGGTAAATTCGCCGGGGATGCTGGGATTTGTCCAGGCAGGATGTTCATCTAGCTTCTTTAGTACAAAGCCGCTCTGAATGACGGCGTTAACAATTTCGCTCATGGTATATTTACGCAAACTGCATTTCGGCATTTGGCTTCGTACCTCTTCTTCAAAAAAGCGTGCGTGAGCCATTTCCGCTTCAAATACATCAGCCGAAAAATAACTCATGGATGGCTGTTCAAATTCTAATAGATCCGATATCTTGGTGAATGGGTGAAAATCACTGCATATCATTTTCCCATCGTGCTTTAGCAATAAACTCATGATATGCATGAAATGATGGACATCATGGAAATAATGAAGAATACCGCCTTCCATAAACACGATGTCAAAAGTATTTCGGTACTGATCCATATCGATTTGGAGAACGTCGCACACCACATATTCGATATGTACGCCTGCTGCTTCCGCTAACTCAAGCGCATATCTTCTGTTTTGCTCCGAAATATCAAATATAGTTACATCTGCGCCCATAACCGCCAACGGAACTGCTTTTTTCCCACATGAACCACAGATGTTTGCGATTTTCACATTTTTATAGGTGTCAAAGTAGTCTGCATATCGTTTCAGTGCGCCTATGGGGTCCGCTTTAATCTTTCTGGCTCTTTCGTTGGGTGTTCCGGCTTCTCTAAGCCAAAAATCGTAAGCATTGTACTCCCAGGCATTTTTATTTTGAATACTGTAGAGAGTCACACTGATGTGTGACTCTCTTGTTGGCGGGAGTACGTGGGGATCGAACCCACCTAAGAGGCTACTAACCCCTATCACCGATTTTGAAGATCGGGAGGCACACCAGCACCCATCTACTCCCACGTGCAAAAATCATGATAACACATCTCCTCTTTATTGACAAGCCCTATTTTTGATGCGCGGTGCACGTCCACGATACCGGAACCTATTAAATAGCAATAATGTGAAAAAACGAATAGATGCCATGC
Organism: Clostridium sp. SCN 57-10; assembly: GCA_001725215.1. Taxonomy (GTDB): domain Bacteria; phylum Bacillota; class Clostridia; order Oscillospirales; family Butyricicoccaceae; genus SCN-57-10. The sequence goes on along the minus strand of MEFT01000155.1, from coordinate 3,960 downwards.
GAAAATTAAACATTTCGACATACGAAAGATGCTTTACAACCGCGGTCTTTTCTGATAAGATAATGTCGAAGTGAATATGTGGGATGAAGCTTTGCGGGAGAGAGCAGCGTAGCTGCCGCCGAAGATGAAAGTCTGTTGAACGTGTCAGGTTCGCAGATGAACCTTTCAGGCAAAAGTACCGTGAAACTGACCGCACTCTGAAGAGCCGAAAGGCGCCAAAGGAGCAACGAGCATATGCTCGGAATCTCTCAGGCCACCAAACAGAGATAAACGACTGTGCTTTGCGTATTCGCATTTAGCACGGTCGCTTTTTTTTGGCCGGTATGATAGAACGATTCTATTTTTTCAATAAATGCGATTATTAAATCTTATAAAGGTTGACGATATGAAATTTATCATCATCACAAACAACCCAATGGTTCGCGACGAGCTTTCAAACGAATGCTGCGTGCAGTATCACGCAACGTCGCTCAACGAACTGCTGCTTCTCGTGCGTGACCGCGTGCACGCAGGACATAAATTATTGACGCATCCTTTGTCTGGCAGTGTAAAACCAAATGAAACTCCGTTTAAGTCAGTTATGATTTCTTCACAAATGGGAAAGCTTGATTATGAGTCAGTCCGCATCATTGAAGAAAGCGTAACCATGGCGAAAAAGTTTCCGATTAAGTTTCCGCAGCTTTCCGAAAAGCTGCGTTCAGACTTTGAGCTGATCGATTTCGGCCTCATCCAAAGCGCCGTGCGTTCGGCAAACCAATGAGCGCGACAACACTTTAGATAAATCCATATTATTTAATTGGAGGGAACCAAATTGAAACTTGAATTGGGATATATAGATATCCGAGACATTCAATTTTCTGCGCAGTCCAAGGTAGAAAATGGAGTCCTCTATGTCAATGCCGATGAGCTGAAGGCTCTTGTCCTTGAGGATGAGAGCGTTCGCATCACCCCGGTGAAAGACGTGATCGAGCCGCTCGTTAAGGTAGAGGGCGATGGCGGCATCTTCCCCGGCATGATCGCGAAGGTCGATACGGTCGGCAGCGGCAAGACCCACGTTCTGCGTGGCTCGGCCATTGTGACGGCAGGCCGTATCGTCGGCTTCCAGGAGGGCATCATCGACATGACGGGCCCCGGCGCCGATTATACCCCGTTCTCCAAGCTGAACAACCTCGTCATGGTCTGCGAGCCGATCGACGGACTCAAGCAGCCCGAGTATGAGAAGGCCGTCCGCCTCGCCGGTTTCAAGGTTGCAACCGTCGTCGGCGAGCTGGGCCGCAACGTCATTCCCAATGAGACCAAGGTGTTTGAAACCCCGTCGGTCACCGAGGGCCTCAAGCTCTATCCCGAGCTGCCCCGCGTAGCGTATGTGCAGATGCTGCAGAGCCAGGGCCTGCTGCACGACACCTATGTGTACGGCGTTGACGCCAAGCGCACGCTTTCGACGATCATCATGCCGACCGAGCTGATGGACGGCGCCATCGTTTCGGGTAACTGCGTCTCGGCATGCGACAAGAATACCACCTATCATCACCTCAACAACCCTGTTGTGCACGATCTGTTCGATCAGCACGGCAAGACGCTGAACTTTGTCGGCGTCATCATCACCAACGAAAACGTCTACCTCGCCGACAAGCAGCGTTCGTCCGACTGGACGGCAAAGCTTGCCGAGTGGCTCGGCCTTGACGGTGTTGTGATTTCGCAGGAAGGCTTCGGCAACCCCGATACCGACCTCATCATGAACTGCAAGAAGATCGAGATGAAGGGCGTTAAGACGGTCATCATCACCGATGAATATGCCGGTCAGGACGGCAAGAGCCAGTCGCTGGCCGACGCTGATCCCCTCGCCACGGCGGTCGTCACGGGCGGCAACGCCAACGAAGTGATCGTGCTGCCCAAGATGGATAAAGTCATCGGCACGCTCGAGTTTGTCGACAAGATTGCCGGCGGACATGACGGCAGCCTTGCGGAAGACGGCACCATCACCGCTGAAATTCAGGTTATCACCGGCGCAACCAACGAGCTCGGCTTCAATCGCCTGAGCGCTCGATAAGGAAGGAGTTGCAGCTATGAGCAAGATCAAAATTGTCCACTATATCAACCAGTTCTTTGCCCAGATCGGCGGCGAAGAAATGGCGCACATCACCCCGGAGAAAAGAGCCGGCATCGTCGGCCCCGGCCTTGCGCTGAGCGCCGCGTTCGGCGACGCCGCTGAGATCGTCGCGACAATCATCTGCGGTGACTCGTATTTCAATGAGAACCTTGAGAAGGCGAAGGCAGAAGTGCTCGCCATGGTCAAGGAGGAGAACCCCGACCTGTTCATCGCCGGCCCCGCGTTTAACGCCGGCCGCTACGGCGTCGCCTGCGGCACGATTGCCGCCGAGGTGCAGGAGAAGCTCGGTATTCCCGTTCTCACCGGTATGTACGAGGAGAACCCGGGCGCCGATATGTTCAAGAATGCCGTCCTGATGGTTTCCACTAAGGATAACGCTGCTGGCATGCGCGACGCCGTCAAGAAGATGGCTCCTCTCGCGCTCAAGCTTGCGCGTCACGAGAAGATTGGTGCTTCCGCCGAAGAAGGCTATATGCCGAACGGCATTCGCCGCAACTTCTTTGAGAAAGAGCGCGGCTCTAAGCGCGCCGTCGACATGCTGCTCAAGAAGCTGGCTGATAAGCCCTTCACCACTGAGTATCCCATGCCGAACTTTGACCGCGTCCCCCCCAACCCTGCCGTTAAGGATCTCTCCAAGGCGACCATCGCACTCGTCACCTCGGGCGGCATCGTTCCCAAGGGCAACCCCGACCACATCGAGTCGTCCAGCGCCTCCCGCTATGGCAAGTATGACATCGAGGGCGTGATGGATCTGACGGAAGCGGGCTACGAGACGGCACACGGCGGCTATGATCCCATCTACGCCAACGCCGACCCCGACCGCGTTCTGCCTGTCGACGTGCTTCGCGAGTACGAGCAAAAGGGCGTCATCGGCAAGCTCCACCGTTTCTTCTACACCACGGTTGGTAACGGCACGGCCGTCGCCTCCGCCGCCGCATTTGCCCGTGAGTTTTCGAAGGAGCTGCTCGACGCAAAGGTTGACGCAGTTATCCTGACCAGCACCTGAGGCACCTGCACGCGTTGCGGTGCAACGCTCGTAAAGGAAATCGAAAGAGCCGGTATCCCCGTTGTGCATATGTGCACGGTCACCCCGATTTCGATGACGGTAGGCGCGAACAGAATTGTTCCCACCATTGCCATCCCGCATCCCCTTGGCAATCCCGCCCTCACTCTTGAGGAAGAGAAGGCCATCAGAAGAAATCTGCTCGAGAAGGCGTTTAAGGCGCTGACCACCGAAGTTTCCGACCAGACCATCTTCGAATAATGCTCACTGCCGCTTATACAGCCGGCAACGCCGGCTGTATAAGCGAATAAACGTATAATTCAACTGTTAGGAGCTGTGGACATCATGTCTAAAGTTTACGATGTCATTATCCTCGGCGCAGGTCCTGCGGGTCTTACCGCGGGCCTCTATGCCGGCAGATCGCGTCTCAGCACCCTGATCATCGAGAAGGGTCAGGATGGTGGCCAGATTGCCATCACCGACGAGATCGAAAACTATCCCGGCTCGCTTGAGCACGAAACCGGCCCCTCGCTCGTCGCCCGTATGACGGCGCAGGCCGCGAAGTTCGGTGCCGAGCGCGTCAGCGATGTGATCACCAGCGTCTCGCTTGAGGGCGACGTTAAGAAGCTGGTCGGCAACAAGGGCGAGTACCTTGCCAAGGCTGTGATTCTGGCGACCGGCGCGTTCCCCAAGCCCATCGGCTGCGAGGGCGAGGGCAAGTATATCGGCAAGGGCGTCTCTTACTGCGCCACATGTGACGCGGCCTTCTTTGAGGACCTGGAGGTCTTCGTGGTCGGCGGCGGCGACTCCGCTGTAGAAGAAGCCATGTACCTGACGAAGTTTGCCC
>MEFT01000154.1 GCA_001725215.1 Clostridium sp. SCN 57-10 | reverse complement strand
ATCAACGTCTACACGGGCGGTGAGGACGGAGAGGGACCGGTTAGTGCAGGAACGTTCGCCATTACATTCGACCCCATCGATGAGGGAAGCCTGACAACCGTAGACATCAAAAGCCATGTGTATTCCTATCAGTTGCGCGTGTATTACGACTATTACGAGGGCTGGCCGAATGTAGATCCGATTTATTCCCCGGTTTCAAACACCGTGACAATCGGTTCGGGCAGCTTTTACTCCGATGCCAGCTCCTGGGCGAAGCCCGAGCTGAGCAAGGCAAACGAACTGGGGTTAATTCCCGCTATCCTTGACGGCGCAGATATGACGAAACCCATCACCCGGGAGGAGTTCTGTGAGCTGGCTGTTCTGCTCTATGAAACGGTTACTGAGAAGGCGGTGGTTCCCGCGTCGCCAAATCCGTTTACCGATACGGTGAACGACCAAATTTTGAAGGCGTATGCGCTCGGCATCACAACGGGAACCTCGGCGACGACATTTTCCCCCAAGACGCTCATCAACCGTGAGCAATGTGCGGCCATGCTCTTCCGAGCGATTAAGGCCATCGTGCCGAACGGCGATTACAGCGTCGCGGGCGTCAAAGACTTCCCGGACCAGAAGGATATCTCCTCCTGGGCGGTAGAAGCGACCAAGTATATGTCAAAGCTCGGCATCATCAAGGGCGATTCATCCGGCAGCTTTATGCCGAAGGCCATCACACAGGCGCAGGTCGCGGCCGGATACGGCATGGCGACGCGTGAAGCGGCAATCCTCATGACGGTACGAACTTACGCGACGATGAAATAAGTACGGTTATCCGAAAAAACATCTTGGCGGAGCGCGCAAAACGCGCTCCGCCTGCATATTCGGAGGTGGCACATGAACGTACGACACTTTACGCGCCGGCATGCCTGCGCCGGGCTAATCGCGCTGATGCTTTGCGCCTCGGCGGTACTGTCGGCCTGCGGCGGCGGGGAGCCTGATTTGACGAAAATAACGGATGCCTATCTCGGCGGCTTTACCCGCTTCTATGAGAGGGGAAACGAATACGCCGAGAAGGGATTGCAGCTTCAGGCTGATTATGCTTACGGTTGGGCAGCGGCATCCGTTTCTGCAATGCGCTGCTGTGCCGAGCGGCTGATAGAGCTGAAAGATGATGACGGTTCGCCCCAAGACGCGCCGGTTGAACGGGCGGAAGACTGGAACACCATCGCGTCGATGAGCTATGCCTCTCCATACCCTTGGTATTTTGAGGGGTTGGTGTTTAGCGCACAGGGGCAAACCGACGAAGCGCGAGCCTGTTATGAAAACGCGCTGCTCAACTCGGCGTTTTCGCCCGAACACGACGAAGCGCTGTCGGTCATGCTCGCCATGACGGAAACGGAACTGCAAGCAGTCAGGGAGAAGGCTGCAACGCTTGAAGAACAAATTTTTGCCGTATGGGAGCCGGAGAAAGAGTCTTATCCGCGCCTTGCACTCGGCTTTGACGACGCCTATCTGCGTGCACTGGCGCGGGAGTGCATCTCTTCCGAGCCTGCCGACTATCGAGGGGCGCTGCGGCACTATGAAGCCGCGCTGAAGGTCAACCCGTTTGAGGGGGATAATTTCGTTGGCTGCGCGCTGACACATCTGTATCTGGGGGAAACGGACATAACATTTTTCTATATCAATGAGGGGCTGTTTGTCGACCCGAAGCACGAGGGACTTCAGAAAATTGCCGATGCGCTGAACGGGGAGGGGACATAATGAGCAAGAAAATGTGTGCAATCCTGCTCGTTTTGGCCGTGCTTGTTTCCGCTCTGCCCGTAAAGGTCGGCGCGCTTTCGGCCATCGATCTGTCGCGCGTGAAATTCAGCGCGAGAAGCAAGCAGCTGGTATTTGAGTTTGGAGGCTTAAAAATCGAAGGCGAGGTGCGGCAGCTTGTCCCTTTCACACAGGCGGAAATCGATAAGCTTGTGAAGGAAACGCTTAAGGAACAGGGCTTGACCGAGCTGGACATCAAAGAAGCCAACGACAAAGTGGAAAAGGCGCGCCGCGCTTCGGAGTTTACACAGGAGGACATAGACCGAATCAAGCAAAACCTGCTGACCAGTATGGAGACGGTGCCCGCGGCAGGCAATGTGGCAACACTGCTCGGAACCGTCGACAAATACATGACCAGCACCAGCTGGGACGATATCGGCACGGCGTCCGCAGAAATGCTGGACGACGCCGGAAACGTAAATCTAGCAGGGCAGTGGGCAGAGGCGCTGACCGCCATCGCCTCATTCTGCGACATGCTGGCCGACGAACAGGCGCGTGACCGGCAAAAATGGCAGGACATCGCAAACGGCGCGGAAGCCAAGCGGCTTTTAAACCGTTTTTACGAAGCGCTGCAGGATAAAATTGACCGCTACAAAGACAAGAGCGACAAAGCAGGCTGGGTCATCGACTTCAATCAGGCGATGGCGAAACGGGTGTTCACCTTTTTTAACGTCGGAAATAACCATCAATACTGGTATCTGGACATGAATATGGAGCAGAGCAGCACCAACGAATACGGCAGCATCGCGGGCGAATATGAGGGGCATTACACGATGCGCGCGGAAAACGACCTTACGGAGGGTTTTCAGAGCCAAACGGACGAGGTTTTTCGTCACTTGAACAGCAAGGGGGTGCTGGGCGGCGGCATTAAGGCGTTTATGAGCCAGATGAGCGGGGCAGGCTTTCCAACGTCCTTCAAACCGGGTGACGCTGGCGAGGCTTATATCGACCGCACCATTTCAGGCTCCTGCCGTGCGACCATCGACGAGTCCGGCGAGATTGCGCTCTCTCTGCGTGAGGAACAGGATGGAACGACGGTCAGCATCTCGGGCGTTACGTCAAACCTGACGTCTGAGATTAGGCAAAACGGCGTCAATGCAACCATGGTTACCACCTTCGAGCTTTATGCCACCGAGGAGAAGCTTAAGGTGAGGGGCAAAGAGACAAAGACATCCGGTTCAGCCTATGGGCAGGGGTTCTCTTTCTCGGAGGGATTGGGCGCCGGCAGCAGCGCGGGATGGGATGAAAACATCTGGGAACCATGGAACGGCACACAGAAAACGCTGAAGCTCGCAGGAAGATAAACCGCGCGCTTTTTATGCAAAATTTCGTAGTAAAAGGGACGGCACCCCGCGGCGGGTACCGTCCTTTTTGCCGCGCGTTTTGCTGTCGCATTGGAATCCCGGCATTCCCTTTGTGCATCGCAGATCTACGGTGTTTTGCAAAACAATATAGGTAAAACTTGTTATGCGATAATGGATGTGGGATAATGAACTTAATAGACAGATGGGCAGCTTCTGCCGTGGGGAATAGCCGCAAGCGAAAGAAGGAGGTCACTATCAATGGTGCAGGTTACTCCGAATCTTCATTTTAACGGTCAGTGCAAACAGGCAATTCAGTTATACAGAGAAGCCTTTGGGGCTCAAGTGAAGACGCTACTATGTGAATCTGATGCGGATCCGAATGATTGGGTCGCCACAGAAGACACCAAAGATCTGATTTATCACTGTGAAATGTTCATCGGTGGTCAACGGATCATACTCAGCGACAGTGCTGATTTGCAGGCAGAAATACGTAATCATACCATGTCGCTTGTGATTACCTTTGATTCGAGTGAAGAGGTTAAAAGCGCTTTTTCGCGGCTGTCGGATGGCTGCACTATCGTTCATCCAATGCAGAGCACAACATATAGCTCGTGCTTTGTATCGTTGATTGACCGGTTTGGTATGCGGTGGGAGCTCATGACGGAACAAACCGAACAATAAGCGTTTCTGCGCGTGCCGTTTGTGTTTACGGCCTATGGGGTGCCCCTTTATCAATCTACCGATAAGAGGGCAGAGATATCATGTTTTGCAATCGGCTGCTTGCGTGCCTGATCTCATCACGCCGAGCGGCGAAGTATTTGACGGATTGCGGAAATATGGTATCATAATCCTATGTGAACAGCTCGATATGATTACGATCCGGCTGCCGGCATATGTGGAGGAGAATATCCAAGCGCCGATACGGTGAAAGATGTTTTCGCAAGGCGTTCGACATGCAGGGCGGAGCTGTACATGCTACCGCTACGATGATGGTTGCGCAGACCGGCAGACATAAACGGCGGCGACATCGTGCGCCGGGGAGGAAACATGGAACAAAATCGATCGCAGAACACCATGCGGCTTTTTATCGCAATTAACTTTGACAACAAAACCAAGCAAAACATGCTTGCCGTTCAGAGACGGCTGCGCGAATGGGGCATGGGCAACTTTTCCCGGCCGGAAAACCTGCATCTGACGCTTGCATTTCTGGGCGAAGTGGCGGCAGACCGTGTCGCGGTGGTGCGGCGGGCGATGGACGGCGTATCCATCTCGCCGATGGAGCTGACCTTTGACCATGTGGGGTGCTTTAAGCGTGACGGGGGCGACCTTTGGTGGATCGGAATCCACGAAAGCAAAGCGCTTGCGGCGCTGCAAAGCGACCTTGCCCGCCGCTTGACTGACGAGAGCTTCCGGCTTGAGAGCCGCCGCTTTTCGCCGCACATCACGCTGGCGCGGGAGGTGTGTCTGCAGGATCAGCCTGACCGCGCTGCGCTGCTCGGCTCGCCGTTTATGGCGGGCGCCGACTGCATCAGCCTCATGCGCTCAGAGCGCATTCAGGGGAAGCTTGTGTATACGGAGCAATATACCGCGGCAGCGGACACCGCAAAGCGATGAGGAGTGATTGGCATGAATAAAAGACTGCGTATTGCGCTCGCTGTAGCCGTCATCGTTTTGGCGGTGGCGGCAGCGGGCTTTTTTTGGTATGTATCCGACTATTACCACGCGGATGAGATGGCGATGGCCGTCATGTCCGGTACAGCGGTGCGCAAGGAAGGCAATCTGACCATCCTGTCGCCCGCAGTTCCGGGAGATACCGGCCTGATTTTTTATCCGGGCGGCAAGGTAGAGCACACGGCATATCTGCCGTTGCTCGAGCAGCTGCGGCAAAACGGCATTACCTGCGTTTTGGTGGAGATGCCCTATCGGCTGGCTGTTTTTAACCCGAACGCCGCCGAACGGGCCTTTGAAAAGCTGCCGGACATTCAGAACTGGTATATGGGCGGACACTCTCTAGGAGGGGCGATGGCCGGAAGCTGTGCGTCCGAAAACCTAGACCGCGCCAAGGGGTTGGTGCTGCTCGGCTCTTATCTTTACGGAACATTTCCGCCCGAGCGGTCCTTAATCGTCTACGGCAGCGAGGACGAGGTGCTCGATCGCAGCAAAATCACGCACCAAGAGTATGTGGTCGAGCTTGCGGGCGGCAACCATGCGCAGTTCGGAAATTACGGCGTGCAAAAGATTACCCGCAAAGAGCAACAGAGGCAGACGGTGGAAGCCATCTTAGCCTTTATACTCAACGACTAGATCGCGAGGGTTGCACAATGATTTTTTATTTTAGCGGAACGGGTAACAGCCGGCTTGCGGCGGAGCAGATTGGAGCGGTGCTTAAGGATGAGGTCGTTTCCATCAATCAGCGCCTCAAAGCAGGCGAAAAAAGTGTTTTTCATTCGGAACGCCCGCTGGTGTTTGTCGCACCGACCTATGCGTGGCGCCTTCCCAAAATTGTGGAGCATTGGATTGAGAGCAGCGATTTTACCGGAAACCGCCACGCATACTTTGTGCTCACCTGCGGCGACGGATGCGGCAACGCTGCGGCCTATGCCCGCAGACTGTGCAGGCGCAAGGGCTTTTCCCATTGCGGCTTGGCCGCGGTCGTGATGCCGGAAAACTATCTCGCTATGTTCCCGACGCCGGACAGGGCAGAGGCGCAGGAGATCATCGCCCGCGCCAGGCCGCGCATAAACGAGCTTGCCGCGATCATTCGCGCGGGCAAGCCGTTTCCCGAAGCGAAGCCGTCTTTCCTTGGCAGACTGGAAAGCGGGCCGGTTAATCCGCTGTTTTATCGTTTTTCGGTGCGCGATCAAGGCTTTTCGGTTTCGAACGCCTGCGTTTCGTGCGGCAAATGCGCGCGGCGCTGCCCTTTGAATAACATTGATATGGTAAACGGCAAGCCGGTGTGGGAAGGAAACTGCACCCACTGTATGGCATGCATCGGCGGCTGTCCCGCCGAGGCCATCGAGTATAAAAGCAAATCCAAGGGGCGTTCCCGCTACTACATTATGGAGGATTGAACTTGACAAACGGACAAAACCGCGCCGACGTAAAGCCGGGCGCAAGAGTGAACATTGTATTGAAAGCCGATCAACGCACCGGAAAGCTGACCGAGGGCATTGTCGCAAGGCTGCTCACCAAAAGCAGCTTTCACCCCCACGGCATTAAGGTGATGCTGGAAGATGGCCAGGTGGGCAGGGTGCACGAAATTTTGGAGTAAGCTTACAGCGGGGCGCTGCCTTTGATAGCGGTGACAAGGTGAAACGCTATCGGGAAA
>MEFT01000153.1 GCA_001725215.1 Clostridium sp. SCN 57-10 | reverse complement strand
AAGCAGCGCGACGTAATATTTTCTGTGCCTGATGGCAAAGAAAATGACGGCCGCCATCATAAACAGTTCGCCGACTAGCATGGCGGCGTCTATCAAATGGGCGTCCGTCAGATACGTCATATTCTTTCCGGAGATGAGTGCTTGCGCGGAAAAATACAAGGATCCTGCTGCAATTGCGGCGCAGCTTACAAAAATAAAATTGGATTCCAGTTTTCCATGCCGTTTCATCATGGATAAGACAAGTGCTGCGCCAAAGGGAAAGCAAATGAGAAATGCAATGACCGCCAAGACAATACCTTCTCTCTCCGGCTTATATGCAAGCCGTCTTCATGGGAAATCTTTATCATCCTACTGCGTTTTTGACGTTCTGTCAACCGCAAAGTGCTTTGGTTGAGATGTCTTTGTGCATAATATGCTAGGGCCTCGCTCTTTGCCTTGACAATATTCAGCATTTTGCTTGTTTTCGCTTAAAAAGTATTATATTTTTGCAAAACGTCACGCTTTTTATATTATAATTTTACATTTTAATCCGTTAAATAAAAGTTCTTGGAAACAAATCTACGAGCACCGGTTTTTCAATGCGTGAATAGCTTTTATATTGCCAAATATGGAGCGCGATCTGGAAATTCGTTGCTCGTTTTCGATGATGCAGAAGTGCGTAAACAAGGCATATCATAGGATCAGGTTGTGACATCCGTCATGAGTTTACTCCCTAAGAAATGCACCATTCCCCACCGGGTCGCCATGTCTTCGGCAGATCACGCCTTGAAACCGTGCCGATCTTCATATACAATATATCGTGTATTTATGTATCCCTATGGGCGGAACGATTGCACAACCCGCAGGCCTATCGATGGGTGCGCCGTAAAGCAATGCGGCGCGGTGCTTCGCGTTCGTTTAGGCATGTGCGGCTTCAAGCTGCACGTTTTGCCTGCACGCATCGTTCCCCAAAATGAACATACCGTAAGGAGGTGGCCGCCATGCTTCGTATCGCCGTCTGCGACGATATACCGGACGAGCTGCAAGGCCTTGTCGCGCTGACCGATCAGTATCTATCCGCAAGCGGTGTCGAGGCGGAGGTAACAGCGTTTTCCCACTCGGACGCGCTGCTGACCGCCATGGAATCACAAAGCTTTCACGTTTATCTGCTGGACATTGTAATGCCCATGGTGAACGGATTGGAGTTAGGCCAGGAAATTCGCCGCGTTGACCGTGAAGCCCAAATCATCTACGCAACCACCGAGCCTCAGTTTGCCTTGCAGGCGTATGCCGCAAGTCCGATCAACTATCTACTTAAGCCTGTGCAGAAGCAGCCTCTATTTGATACGCTTACCCTCGCCATCTCAAGAGCAGACCTCGCCGAGGAGCAGACGTTCACCGTAAAAACGACGGACAGCCTGCGCGTCATCAAGCTGTCTGACATCGCCTGCTGCGAATACCGCGCGCATGCCGTCATCTTCAGCTTGACAAATGGCGAGGCGGTGGTGAGCCGCACGATCCGGGAGAATTTTTCGGAGTATATCTTGCCGATTCTAAAGGACAGGCATTTTTTGCAATGCCACGCCTCATTCATAATCAATATGCGGCGCGTCGAGCGCTTTGCAAAAGACAGCTTCACGCTGTGCCGCGGTAAAATCGTCCCTATTGCGGCAAAGCAGTACCCTGCCGTGCGAGACGCGTATATGGACTACCTGCTCGCAAAGGGGGATGTATCATGACGTCGCTCTTTCCTGACCTTTTACGGGCCGTCATCACCGACGTGATGCTGATTCTTTTGCTTTCCACCATGGCAACACCGAAATACAAAAGCAAACTCATCTATATTCTTGTCACAATCATCATACTGGCTGCAAACATCGGCGCAGACTGTTACTTTTATCTGACGGAAAACTATACCGCCGTATTTTACGTTGATCTTGTGATGCTTCTGGTGATGGGAGTTGTTCTAAAGCCCCTTTTTGCCGACAAAATCATGCAATGGTGCTTCAGCTATATTACGATGGTGAACATTTACGCCGCGGTGGTATTTTTAAGCTACATGTTTTGCGACATATTTCCACAACCGAATTATGGTATCTCTTATTTGCGCCTTATCATGTTTTCGGTGATTGTGTTTGTATTTCATAAGCGGGTATCAAAGCTGTATCGCAAGGTGCTTGACTATTGGCATATTTACATATTGCCCGTCGCCTCGTTGCTTGTCTGTTTACTTAGCTTTTTTTTCGGGGGCGACATAGAAGAAAAGTTGACCACCAACTATATACCCCTATTGCTCGTCATCCTTTTAGGCCTTTCGGTGTATATCTCCATTATCCACTCTCTTAAAACCATTACAAAGCAGTATGCTATGCGTGAGGAAAACCAAGCCATGCAGGCCGAGCGGGAATATCTGCAGCTTGCCGCAGTTAATATGTCCCGGCGCTTGGAGCTTATGGGGGAAGTAGCGACGCAAAACAGCCGCGCAGCCCACGACCGCCGCCACTTTAACAATGTGTTGCTTGAGCTTTTAGAGCAGGGAAAAACCGGTGAGGCTGCCGCGTTGCTGCAAACCAATGATGCATCCTTGCCCAAAATCAGCATGGTCTATTGCGAAAACCCCGCCGTCAATGCCGCCGTTTGCCATTATACGGGCCTTGCGCAGCAGGCGGGCATATCGGTAAAGCTGATGCTGGAAATTCCGGATAACCTGCATGTCGACGCGCTGGAGTTTTCCATGGTGGTTTCAAACCTGATGGAAAACGCGATTCAGGCGTGCGTGAAACTGCCGCGCGGCAAGACACCCTATCTCCGCTTTACCTGCCGAAGCATCGGTCGGCTTCTGCTGGAAATGGAGAACCCCTGCGCGGAGGATGTTAGGCTTGACCAAAGCGGCTTTCCTCTCTCTCGCGAAGAAGGACACGGCATCGGCAGCAAAAGTGTGATCGCCTTTGCAAAAAAGTATGACGGCGAACTGATGTATCAAGCAGTGGGCGGCATTTTCCGCGTTCGCCTTTTGGTGTGAGATCACAACCCACGTTTTTTGTCAATGGCAAATTCAAGTTAATATGGTTTTTTTAAGTGTAAAAATGAGTCTTTTCGGTGCAAAGGCTCATTTTTTCTATTTTTATGTGATATTTTCAGTCGGAACACCACAAAAGAACTGCACGGATATGCATGCAAAGGAGCATTAGACCATGGAGAAACGCAGACGGGAGGACGCCCCGCCGACGGGCTTCGCCAATGCTGGTATTGCCGAAGTGCCGACTTCCATTTAGACAAGCCCCGCGCGCTTGACGTCGGCGTGTGCTACTGGCCAAAGAAAATGCTGTAACGCAAGGGATAAACTCCGCAAGATTAAGGATAGAGGTGCAATGACATGAAAAAGAGATTGCTAAGCATCCTGCTGTGCCTGTGCACGGTGGTCGGCCTGCTGCCGACCGCGGCGCTGGCGGCGGGAAACACCATTACCCCCACCGCAAATACGCTGGAGGGTTTGAGCGACGCATTTGGCAGAGCGCAAAGCGGCGACACTGTGCAGCTTAATGGGAACATCACCACAATTACGGACATGCTTCAGTACATCGGCGTAGGCAAGGCCGTTACGCTCGACTTGAACGGCTATACCATTTTCTACAACGGCACCGGAGAAGAGATCAACAGGCGCAGCGGCCTGTTTATGGTAAATGCAGGCGGCAGCCTGACGCTTAAGGGCGGCGCGGGCAGCAGCATTGCGCTAAGCGGTAATTACAGCTCTTTGGCGCAGGTCAATGCGGGCGGCAGGCTCATTGTGGAAAGCGGAGCCTATTCAAACACCGCCCCGACGGACGGCTCACTGATCAGCTGCTACGGCGGCGCGGTGGAGCTTAAAGGCGGCACCTTAAGCGCCAAGAGCTATCAGTCTTTGGCGTTTATCAAAGGCACGGGCAGCATCTCCGGCGGGTCGGTTTCGTCCGACTACTACGCGCTCGTTGCCTTCGGCGCGGCTGTGACGTTCTCGGGCGGAACCATTTCCTCCGCCGCCAGCGGATCGGCCTACATCGCCGCCGGCGGCAGCATTCAAATGACCGGCGGCACGATTGAAAACACCGGCTCGGGCGCCGCGCTCTATGTTCAGGCGGACGCCGTCGCTTCCGCCGTCAGCGGCGGCGAGATTATCGGTGCGGGCGGCTACGCCGTCCTGTCCAATGGCGTGCTCACCGTTTCGGGCAACGCGAAGATCCGCGCAGCCTCCGGCACCGGCTTATATGCGGCCGGAACGCTGACGTTTACGGGCGGAAGCATCGCCTCCGTCTCGGGCATGGCGCTTGTCAACGCCGGCAATCTGTCCATGACGGGCGGCACGGTAAACTCCGACACAAGCTACGGCCTTGTGAACATGGCCCCCTCCGGTAAAAGCGCCGCCGTTTCGGGCGGCAGCGTTACCTCGCGCGCCAGCTTTGCCGCGGTCAACTACGACAGCGGCGCGCTTACCGTCAGCGGCGGCAGCTTGACGACGACAGATGGCGCATGCGCGCTCTATAACCGCGCCGCGGGCACGGTGAGCGTTACGGGCGGCACGCTCTCGTCGAACGCGGCCACCATCATCAACAACGGCGCGGGCGCCGTCAAGCTCAGCGCCGGCACGATTGGCAGCATCGTAAACTTCAGCGAGGGCGGCAGTATCGTCATTGACGGCGGCTCCGTCAAAACCATTCAGGGTGCGACGCCAAAAAATAGCGCGGGTACGACGCTTCGCCAATACCCCATTCAAATCACAGGCAAGCCGAGCGCCCCCATTGCGGGCGGTGAGCTGACCTTTACCCCCGCCGTTTCCTACAGCTTTTCGGGCGTCAAAACCGATGCGGGCAGCATGGTCTATCTCTGGCTGCCCGAAAACGAAACGAGCGCCACTTATCAGACCGGGGCGGAAGCCGCTCTGCACGGCGGACTTGCAGGCGCGGGCAAAACAACCGTGCTGCCCAACTTCGTCGCGACCGTCACGGTTTACCTCGACGATAATGTGTGGACGGGTCATCAACGGCTGATTCTGCTGTCAGAGACGCCCGCAGGCGACTTCGGCCATGGGCCGCAAAACAGCATTCTCCCCGATGGCGGAGCGGTGAGAAACGGCGTCTGCACGTTCTCCGGTCTGGATGAAAGCAAGACCTATTATATCTGGGCGCCCGACGTCATCGGATATACCTGCATCGGCACCGCCGGGCCCGACGTGCTCACGCGCAACAATACAAGCGCGCACGTAGACTACTATGCCATCACCCTGACAAAGGGAGACGGCGTCGCGACGACCTACGTTCCGTTTACCCCGCTGCGCAAGGGAGCTTCCATTCCGGTCTCCGCAACGTTAGCGGACGGCTATCGCTTCAAAAACTGGCTTTATACCGGCACGAGCAATGTTTTCAGCACGGAGCCGGAGGCGTGGATCAACGGCATTTCCGCTCCCGTCAGCCTCACCGCCGTTGGCGAGCTGAACGTCTATCATGCTACGGTGACGCTGAACCGCGACAACGCCGCATGGTCGGACAGCGGGAAAGCCATCACCTTGTCCACTTCGGCGGAAAACAAAGAAACGAACAAGCAGACCGGCACGGCAAGCGGCGCTGCGGTCAACTTTACCGGCCTTGACCCGCGCGTGACCTATTACGTTTGGGCGGACGGCGTGCTGACCGGCCAGACGATAACCGCCAATACCACCTCCGTCACACTCGACTTTTACACGGTGACGGTGTCTGCGGGCACGAATATCGCTTCCGTGGCGGTCAACAGCTCCGGCAACTCGCTCACCGTCTTGAGGGGCGGCAGCGCAACGGTAACTGCGGTGGCCAATACCGGCGACTTCGTGTTCAGCCGTTGGAATGACGGAAGCGGCGCGCTTTACAGCACGTCAGCCGAAACCGTGATTTCCAACATCACCGCGAAGATCGCTCTCACCGCAGTGGGCGCAAGCACCACCTATACCGCGAAGGTCACGGTCAACAAGGACGGCGCGGCGTGGACGCAGTCGACCCGCAAAATCGTTCTGTCCACCTCTCAAACTGAGATCGGCAGCGTGGTCGGAACGCTGAATAGCGGCGTTTACACCTTCTCGAAGCTGCCTGGTGCAAACACCTATTATGTCTGGGACGCCGAAACGGTTACCTACACGGGCAAGACCGTCAGCGCCGGCGAGAGCACCGCCAACGTGACGCTTGATTACTATTCCGTGTCCGCAACGAACAGCGGAGGCGGCAATATCACCGCCGTCACCGGGGCGGGGGTCTATCTGAAGGGCGGCAGCGTCACCGTCACCGCCACACCTGCGCCGTACTA
>MEFT01000152.1 GCA_001725215.1 Clostridium sp. SCN 57-10 | reverse complement strand
GGCTTTTATCGGGTATCACACTGCAAAAAACGCGCGCAGAGGGCGGGCAATACTCACGCGCAACCGTGTTGATCTTTTCGGCGAGCCGCTCAATATCCTGTTCGCTCAACGGCCCCACCGCGCTGAAGGCATGCCCCTCGGTAAAATAAAGACCGTGCTCGTCGGGCGTCGGCACGCGCTCCGCGTTTGCCGCCCGCCCCGCCGTAAACACAATGGCAGCGGCAGCACATAGAAGCGCCGCGCTGCCGATGATCCGTTTGGCACCATTACTTTGCATATTGGAGGAAGTTTTCGTGCAGCAGCTGACGGTTTTGGTTGTCCAAAATCAGGATGATGGTATTGCCGACGTTGTCCACAATAACATTTTCCTTTTCCACGCCGACACAGATCCATTTAAATGAGTTGACGTTTTCTTTGATATCCTTTTTCATCTGCTCGATATCCGTGCCATCCGCCACACGAACAAGACAGACCGAGTGCGCCATCGATGTGATCATCGCTTCGGACGCAAGCGCTTCTTCAAACTGCAGGTCCTTTACGCCAAGATAATATTCGGTGTCCTCAGGACTGATCTGCACGTTTTGCAGCATCGGTTTTTCAAAGTCGGTATAAACAAGCTCCATCAGGTCTTCCAAGCTCTGCGCCTCCTCGGCCGGCTTGGTCGTGGCGGCTGTCTGGTTCGTGGTGCTCTTCGTCGCCGCGGTGGTCGTTCCCTTGCTTGGCCGGGTGACTGTCGTGCTGCTCTTCGTTGTGCTGGGCGCGGTATTTTGAGACGTCTCGGAGGTGGTTTCAGCGAGCGTCGTCGTGGAGTCTGTTTTACCCGTGGTGCTTTCCGTCCCGCTGAGGCTTGTTTCTCCACCCTGCTGCGTGGTTGCAATGCTGCCCTCCGTTGTGTCGGGAACACTGTTTTGGGACGCGCAGGCGGTGAACGCCATAAGCATGGAAAGCGCCAAACATACGCCGAGTATTTTTTTCATGACCAGCCCTCTTTCATTTGTTGTATAGAGGTTTGACTGCCAACGCTCCGATATGTTCCTCCATTGCTTTTTGCTCTTTTTTCGAAAAAGGGTCTTTACAAATGGGCGTCGAGTTGCTATAATATCATTCGTCGGGTTGCGCATATGCGATGCTTGTCCCGCTATCCGCCTGCGACAATCGAATATCCAACTTGGGGGTGTAGCACAGCTGGGAGTGCGCACGGTTCGCATCCGTGAGGTCAGGGGTTCGATCCCCCTCATCTCCACCAAGAAAACGGACAGCCTTTCGGCTGTCCGTTTATTGTAAAAAACGCATCATCACCCGCGGGGTGAAATATTGTGGGGAGTAAAGAATATGGCTTTTATTTGGCAAGGTGTTCTGGCGCTGACCTGGCAGCAGCTGCTCATGTTTTGCGTGGGCGGAGTGCTGATCTGGCTGGCAATTGAAAAAGACTACGAGCCCGCCCTGCTTCTGCCCATGGGCTTTGGTGCAATTTTGGTCAATCTGCCGTTCTCCGGCGTGCTTAACCAGATCGCACAGGGCACCGGCGAGACACACGGTATCATCCAGTGGCTGTTCGATGTCGGCATCAACACGTCGGAAGCATTTCCGCTGCTGCTTTTCATCGGCATCGGCGCGATGATCGACTTCGGCCCGCTGCTGTCTAACCCCAAGCTATTTTTGTTCGGCGCCGCGGCACAATCGGGCATTTTCCTGACGCTGATTGCCGCTGTGCTGCTCGGCTTCAACCTGACCGATGCCGCATCAATCAGCATCATCGGCGCGGCAGACGGCCCCACCGCCATCTACGTCTCCCAGCGGCTTGTCTCGACCTATATCGGCCCCATCGCCGTTGCGGCATACAGCTATATGGCGCTTGTACCAATCATCCAGCCGTTTACGATTAAGCTGATTACCACGAAGAGCGAGCGGCAGATCCGCATGCCCTATACGCCGCACCACGTTTCCCGCTTGACCCGCATCCTGTTCCCCATTCTGGTAACGGTGATCGCAGGTCTGGTCGCGCCCGCTTCGGTGGCACTCATCGGCTTTCTCATGTTCGGCAACCTGATCCGCGAGTGCGGCGTGCTTGACCGTTTGAGCAAAACAGCGCAGAACGAGCTTGCCAACCTCGTGACGCTGCTGCTCGGCATCACGATTTCGTTCTCGATGCGCGCCGATCAGTTCGTCACCAAAGAAACGCTCATGATTATGGGCCTCGGCCTCGTGGCGTTTATCTTTGACACCATCGGCGGCGTTATGTTCGCAAAGCTGCTCAATCTGTTTACGAAAAACAAGGTCAACCCGATGATCGGCGCTGCCGGCATTTCGGCATTCCCGATGGCCGCGCGCGTCGTACAGAAAATGGGCCTTGAGGCAGACAGCCAGAACCACCTGCTGATGCACGCCGTCGGTGCAAACGTGTCCGGCCAGATTGCGTCGGTCATCGCTGGCGGCATGATTCTGGGCTTTTTTGTAGGATAAGAGGAGGATAAATCATGAATGCTGACCTTTTGAGAGCTCTCACCATTATGTGGCAGGGAATGCTCGGCGTGTTCATCGTCATCGGACTGATTGCGCTGCTGGTTTCCACCTTATCCCGTCTGACAAAGAAAAAGCAGTAAGCACGGCCTTCCGTGCCTTCTGCTTGGTTGCTTATGCTGTAAAAGCCTCCGAAGCTGCTCGCTCAGAGCGCTTCGGAGGCTTTTTGCTTTATCATCGCTTGCCGCGAAGCATAGTGCATTAATCAAGCTCAGCTAATTGTCTTGCCCTTGCATGTGCTGTCCACTGCCCACGCTATGGTAGAGATACGTCACAATGCTTGCCCGGGTCGCTTCCCGCAGGGGTGCAAAATCCATCTGGGTAGCGGTGAAGATACCGTGGGTATCTGCCCATGCCGCCGCGTCGGCATAGTAATGCCCGCCAAACGCCGCCGCTTCACTAGGCACCTCTGCAGCAGGGCGGTTTTGTGCCCGCCAAACAAACGTGACGATCTGCGCCTCGCTGCATGTGGCGCGTGGGCTGAATGCCGTGTCCGACGTACCGGAGGTGACGCCCTTCTCCGCCGCCCATAGGACAGCTTTGTAAAAGTAATCGGTTTCCACAACATCGACAAACGGATTGTCCGCAACCCGCGGCTCCGGGCAGCCCGCGGCACGCCAGAGGAAGGTAACCGCCTGCGCGCGGGTACAGGTCATATCGGGCGCAAACGCGGAGGATGTGATGCCGCCTGTTATGCCGTTTTTCAGCGCCCACGCCACCGCGTTTCGATAATAGGCGCCCTGCTCCACATCGCTGAACGGCAGCGGCTCTCCGTGTTCCTCCTGTAATTGCGCAAACATCGCGGGCAGTGCTGCACAAAAGCTGCCGCAGCTGATAAGGGGTCAGCTCGGGGTCTGCGGTCAGCAGCGCCGCCGCCGCGCCGGTAATCCATGCCGCGGAAAAGCTGGTACCGCTTGCGATCACGCTCTCCCCTTTTGCATTGGCGGTCGGCAGCCTTGCTCCGGGCGCCAGCAGGTCAACGCCGCTGTGGCGGTTGGAAAAAAAGGCGGGGCCGTCCTCCTCCGCGTTGGCCGTTCCCACGCAAAGGACGGTGGGGAAAGCGCCCGGAAAATAGGGCGTGCCGTTGCCGTCGTTCCCCGCGCACGAAACCACAAGCGCTCCGCGCTGTTCCGCCCAGGCGATCGCATCCCGAAGCGTGGAGGTATCGGCATCGGCTCCGGAGCTGATGTTAATGATGCGACAGCGGTACACATCGACCGCATCGCGGATTATCTGCGCCAGCATAGCCAGATCGCCTTTGACGGTTTGATTCTCCTCGGTTTTACTGTAATAGACCAAGGGAACCAGGGTTGCGTCGGGGCAAAGGCCGCTGACGCCAGCCGCCTCGCTGCCCACAATGATAGCTGCAACGGCCGTGCCGTGGCCCGTGATGTCCTCCGTAGAGGCGTTCGGCAGGATATAGTTGCGCCCCTCATCCAGATTGCGCCCATGGATAGCGGCCGTGGAGATACCGGTGTCAATCACCGCGACGCGAACACCACCGTCCACCAGCCCATGGGCGGGGACGGTAAGGAACGCTGAACAAGACCATATCATAATCGTGGAAAGAACAAAAGAAGCAAACCGCTTCACGGGCATCACCTCATATTTGATAAAGCGGCGCGGCAGCGAATGATCCGCCGCCGCGCCTGTAGATTCAGGGGTTGATGATTTTGATGCTTTTGTATTTGGCGCAATTTTCCTGAATTGCCAGATCCGTTGTTGAGACAAGTTCCCCACCATACTCTGTGCTTACGCCGGCAAAGGAAAGCGCGGCGCCGAAATCATAGGGATAAGTGTCGACTCTGCTGACGAGCAGTGCAGCCGTGTGGCCGCTGACCTCGAGGGTTCCCTTTAATTCGATGGTGTACGCGCTTCCTGTCGGGCGCACAATTATGCCATAGCTCTTTCCCGTGGCATTCGCTACGGTTCCGGCACGGGCAATCACCGTGGCTCCAGTAATCCGTAAATGCGCACCGGTTAAGCCCGAACAAATAGCATAATTTATGTTGCTTGCCGTGGCCTCTTCGGTGGAAACCGTCAATTCCCCCCCGCCAGTAATGGTAAGCTTTGAGACCACATAAATGCCATAAATGTTATCGGCATTCCCCTCATTGGTGACCGTGTTCGTACCGACGAGATTGATAATCAGGTTGTATTCGGAGTAAATTGCCGCAGCATCTCCATTCATTGCATAACCTAAACTTGTGGCGCCGTAGGAACCGCTGATATTCGCATCGCTCAAGGTTAGGGTATTGGTGATTGCATCGTAGGATACCGTACCCGATATGTTCTCACCGGTAATACTGGCTGCGTTGGCATTGGTAACCTCTACCCCGCCGACCCATACGTTATAACTTGAAAATTTAAGATACTTGTAGGCGGTGATTTCGTCCTTATTGTAAGGAACCGTCTCCGCTACATTGATGTCCTTGCTCGCCGTAACGAGCAGTTTTGCATAGCCACTCAAATCCGGCGCTACGTTCATCGCCATGGCGCTGCCTTTGATGACAGGTGAGCCGCCCAGGATAGAGATTTTTCCAGAGGCCGTGCTAGCCCTTCTGATTGCACAGCCATTTGTGCCGGCGTTCTCTATCGTTCCGCCGGTGATCTCAAGAATGGTATCCGTTTCAGCGCCTTTTGCAAGATAAATGGTACCGCCATTGTAAAAGGCCCCACTGGTGATCTTTGCCGTGCCGCTGACCGTGATTTTTCCGGTCTCTCTATTATGGATCGCATACGTTTCTACAGACATGACCGTGCCGCCGGAAACATTCACACTTGCGGTTGAACAGTTGTTGATGGCTACACCGACAGATTGCACCGTGCCGCCGGAAATGCTTATGGCGCCGGTGCCATTACTGCCAATTGCAGCGCGGGGAAGTCCATTATTCTCCGGATTTAGAGCGGTGTTTTTCACCGTGCCGCCGGCAACAACAAGGCTGCCTGTGGAGCCCAAAGTAATTGTGCCGACAAAATAGGTGTACGACGTTTCGCTGGTGATCGTTCCGCCGCCAGAATAGTCGGCTATCGTCAGCTGCCCGCCGTAATTTTTAATGGCGGCCTCCGCTCCTCCATCCAGCGTTTTGCCGTTTAGGTCAAGAATAAAGTCTTTCGTGCCGCTGGTGGTGACCGACGCCGAGAGGGTGATATCATCGAGCAGCTTAACGGTCTGGCCCTGCGCAACCGCGTTAAACGCCTCCTGCAAGGTGATGTAGGTCGCTTCGCCGATTCCGGCAGCATAGATGGTGGGCGCCCACTGTGCCCAAAGCGTAACGGTTCCGTTCGGCTCATCGGTCAGGTTCGCAACCGATGCTTTGTCCGCATAGCTTGCGCCTGTGCCATCGGCCGCCGTGTTCCAACCATTAAAGGTATATCCGCTTTTCGCAAAGCTGCCAGCGGTCAGAGTCTTTGGGCTATCATAAGTGAAGGCCTGATTTGCCATCGAGCCGCCGGTGTTGCCGTTTCCGTTAAACACCACGGTATAGCTGTTCGCCGTC
>MEFT01000151.1:3394-6088 GCA_001725215.1 Clostridium sp. SCN 57-10 | reverse complement strand
TGCAAAAAGGTCAGCTTGCTTGCCTCCATACGGCTTGCACATACGCCAAGATAGGCGATGTGGCACGCGAAGAGAAACGCGCAGAGCACGGTGAGAAGGTCCCCGAGGTTAAAGCTGAAGCTTCCGCCGCTGTAGCTGAGCACAAACATGCCGGCAAGGCACATGGCACACGATAAAAACACCTTGAGGGGCGGCTTGCGCTTCCAAAAGCCCCATGCGATAAACGGCACCATCAGTACGTTAAGCGCCGTATAAAACCCGTTGTTGGACGGGGAAGTCAGCGTTAATCCGAGCGTTTGCGCATAGAAAGCACCGAACATAAAAATGCCTGCGACAAAACCGTAGAGCAGCTCCTTTTTCGTCATGGGGAACAGCTTTTTACGAAAAATAAGCAGCAGCGCGGCCGTCGCGATAAAAAAACGAAGCAGCAGAATCAGTCCGGGGCTGAAGCCTGCGTCGATCGCCATTTGGTTGGCCATAAAGCCAGAGCCCCATATGACGGCCGTCAGCACAAGGGCGGCCGTCGCAACGGCGCGGTGGTTTTTCTTGTCCATCAATACTCTTTCCTGTCTTTAATGCTCTTTGCGCTCAAGTAGCGCGCGCTTCACGTCCCACAGCTTCTGCGACAGGTCGACGTAGTAGCGGTGCGGGTTCTCAAAGCGCATAATTTCGCCCCAAAGCCGCGCGACGCTTTCGAGGCAATAGCTGCGAATCTCGCGGATCTCGCGCGGCAGATAGACGCATTCGCCCTTGTCAAACAGCTGCTGCAGCAGCGGCTCGGCGCTGAAGTTGGTCAGTGTTTTGCGCTTCCAGACATATTCGGGGTCAAAAATGGTATACGGCTGCTCACTGTCGATCACTTCGTCGTGCAGTGTAATCACATCGGCGATGAACTTGCCCGTCGCATTGTCGCTCAGACGCCATACGCGCTTAAAATGCGGGTTCGTGATTTTTTCCACGTTCTCGCTGATTTTGATTTTGGGGATGATGTTGCCCTGCGTGTCCTCGATACCGGCCAGCTTATAGACACCGCCGAACACCGGCTCGGAGCGCGACGTGATGAGCCGCTCACCGACGCCGAACGAATCGATCTGTGCGCCCTGCATGATGAGGTCGCGGATGAGGAATTCGTCAAGCGAATTGGAAATGACGATCTTGCAGTCGTGCAGGCCCGCCTCGTCGAGCATACGGCGCGTTTTCTTAGTGAGATACGCAATGTCGCCCGAATCGATGCGAATGCCCTTGAGGCGCTTGCCCATCGGCTCAAGCACCTCGCGCGCCGTGCGGATGGCGTTAGGCACGCCGCTCTGCAGCACGTTATAGGTATCGATGAGCAGCGTGCAATCATCGGGATAAACCTCGGCATAGGCCTTAAACGCCTCGTATTCGGTGTCAAACAGCTGAACCCAGCTGTGCGCCATCGTGCCCGCGGCTGGAACTTTGTAATACTGGTCGCACAGCACGCACGACGTGCCTGCCGCGCCGCCTATGTAGGCCGCGCGCGCGCCAAGCACCGCGCCCTCCGTTCCCTGCGCGCGGCGCGCGCCGAATTCGAGCACGGCGCGCCCCTCGGCGGCGCGCACCATGCGGCTCGCCTTGGTGGCGATCAGGCTCTGGTGGTTGATGGTGAGCAACACCATCGTTTCGATGAACTGCGCCTGTATGACGGGGCCGCGCACCGTGACGATCGGCTCGCCGGGGAAAATAGGCGCGCCCTCCGGCACGGCCCACACGTCACAGCAGAACTGAAAGTTTTTCAGATAATCTAAAAACTCCTCGCAGAAGCAGCCCTTCGAACGCAGATAGGCAATGTCGCTGTTATCAAACTCCAGCTCGCGAAGATATTGCACAAGCTGCTCAACGCCCGCCATAATGGCGTAGCCGCCACCGTCTGGAATGCGGCGGAAGAACATATCAAAATAGGCGATCCGATCGCCTACCCCCTGCTTCAGATACCCGTTTGCCATGGTAAACTCATAAAAATCGGTCAGCATCGTAAAATTGGTCGTCGCGCGCATGGCATATCACTTCCCTGCTTATTTTCATCCGCGTTTGGTTGTTTCTATTATACACCAAAAAATATACGAAGTAATGCTGTATATCGATGAAAAAGGTGGACAAACGCCGAAGGGTTTGTTACACTTTATACATTATTTTATCACAGTAGCAGAGTATATGCAACTCTGCCTTGGAGGTAGCTATGAATTTCCAAAGCACCCGTGAGACGCGCATTTCGGCGACGTGCGCAGAAGCCATTCTGCGCGGCCTTTCGGCTGAGGGAGGGCTGTTTGTACCGGAAGCAACTCCCCATATTTCCCTGGATGAAATTGCGGCTCTGCGCACGCTGCCTTATCCGGAGCTGGCGGCGCGCATCATGGAGCGCTGGCTGCCCGGCTTCTCGTTAGACGAGCTGTCTCGGCAAACGAGCGACGCCTATGCGCCGCAGCGTTTTCCGCACGACGTTGCGCCGCTTGCGCAGGCGGGCGAGCTGTTTGCTCTTGAGCTGTTTCACGGGCCGACGAGCGCCTTTAAAGATTTTGCGCTGCAAATGCTGCCGCGGCTTATTTCCGCCGCGCGCGCGCAGTGCGGCGAAACGCGTACTGTCTCCATTCTCGTCGCCACGTCGGGCGACACGGGCAAAGCCGCGCTGGAGGGTTTTTGCGGCGTGCCCGGCACAAGCATCTGCGTGTTTTA
>MEFT01000151.1:0-3382 GCA_001725215.1 Clostridium sp. SCN 57-10 | reverse complement strand
GGCATCTGCGGGATTTATCCGTACGGCGGCACGAGCGACATCCAACGCCTGCAAATGACGACGCAGACGGGCGACAATGTGGAGGTGCTCGCCGTGCGCGGCAATTTTGACGATTGCCAGGCGGGCGTCAAGCGCCTGCTTGCCGACGAGGAGCTGGCGCGCGCGCTTGATGCGAGCGGCTTTATGCTGTCAAGCGCCAATTCGATTAACTGGGGCCGCCTTACGCCGCAAATTGCCTATTACTTCGCGGCGTATGCGCGCCTGTGCGAGCAGGGCGTCATCACCTGCGGGGACGAGGTCGATTTCTGCGTGCCGACGGGTAACTTCGGCAATATTCTTGCAGGGTGGCTCGCCAAGCAGAGCGGGCTGCCCGTCGGGCAGCTTGTGTGCGCCTCCAACGCGAACAACGTGCTGACCGATTTTATCCGCACCGGCGTTTACGACCGAAACCGCCCGTTTTATCGCACCGCCTCCCCTTCGATGGACATACTCGTGTCGTCCAACCTTGAGCGTCTGTTGTTCTTGCTGAGCGGACGTGACGCGGCGCAGACCGCCGCGTGGATGCGTTCGCTGCAGGAAACCGGACGATATGACATAGGCCCCGAAATGCTTGCCCGCATGCGCGGCGAGGGCTTTGCCGCCTTCTGCGCCGATGATGAGGCGTGCTTTGCCGCCATTCGTGACCTTTACACGCGTGACGGCTACCTGTGCGACACGCACACCGCCGTCGCAATGCTCGGCGCGCAGGCGCACCGCCGCCCCGGCGTGCCGATGGTCGCCGTGGCCACCGCTTCGCCCTTTAAATTTGCGCCCGACATGCTGCGTGCCCTCGGCAGACCGGTGCCGCAGGATGAGTTTGAGGCGCTTGACGCGCTGTCCGCCTATACGGGGCAGCCCGTGCCGCAAAACCTGGCGGCGCTGCGCACGCTGCCCGTGCGCTTTGACGACATGTGCGCGCCCGAAGATATGCGCGAGCTGGTATCGAGCCGCCTGGTGCGCTGACATGAAATATGTTGTCTTTCTCGGCGACGGCATGGCCGATCTGCCGTTTGAAGGGTTGGGCGGCGCAACGCCGCTCGACTGCGTGCGCCACCCTGCGATGGACGCGCTGGCGCGCGGCGGTCTGCTCGGGCTTGCCAAAACCGTGCCCGACGGCATGCCGGCGGGCAGCGACGTGGCCAACCTTTCGGTGTTCGGCTATGACCCGCGCCGATATTATACCGGCCGCTCTCCGCTTGAAGCGGTGAGCATGGGCATCGATCTCGCGCCCGAGGATGTGACCTACCGCTGCAACTTCGTCACGCTGTCCGACGCGCCGCGCCTCGAAGACGCGGTGATGGACGATTACAGCGCGGGCGAAATTTCCACTGAAGAGGCGCGCGAGCTGGTGGCGCTGCTCAACGAGCACTTTGAAACGCCGCACGAGCGGCTTTATCCCGGCATCAGCTATCGCCACTGTTTCGTGCGGCGCGGCGCGGCGGACGGCGCGATCCTTACGCCGCCGCACGATATTTCAAAGCGCGCCGTGCGCGAGTATCTGCCGCGAGGCGAACACGCCGAATTGATGCTCTCGCTTATGCGGCAGGCCTACGCGGTGCTGCGCGACCACCCGGTCAACCGTGCGCGCGCCGCGCGCGGCGTGCCGGTTGCAAACTGCGTTTGGTTCTGGGGCGAGGGGCGTAAACCCGCGCTGACGCCGTTTCACGACGCGTTCGGGCTGCGGGGCTCGGTTATTTCGGCCGTTGACCTCATTCAGGGTATCGGCAAGTGCGCCGGCCTGCGCGTACTACACGTGCCGGGGGCGACAGGCAACTATCACACCGATTTCGCCGCCAAAGGGCGTGCCGCCATCGACGCGCTGCGCGGCGGCGACGATTTCATCTATCTGCACGTCGAAGCGCCCGACGAATGCGGACATCGCCGTGAGGTGCGCGAAAAGGTCTGGTCGATCGAACAGATCGATGCGCACATCATCGCGCCCGTCATGGCGTGGCTCGACGCCTCGGGCGAGGATTACGCCGTGCTGCTCATGCCCGACCACCCCACGCCGCTCGAGCTGATGACGCATACGGCAGCCCCCGTGCCCTTTGCCCTCTATCGCAAAGGCGGCATCGGCAACGGCGCCTCTGCCTATACCGAAGCGTGCGCCGCACAGACCGGTTTGTACATTGAGCATGCCCACGAGCTGATGCGCCTGCTCTCCGGCACAAACTGAAAGGAGCCCCTATGAGCTTTGCACTTTCCTTCCTTGGCGAGATGATTCCGTTTATGCTGCTTGCGCTGCCCTTTTACCTCGGCGTGCGCGCCCTGCTGCTCAAGCGGCGCAAAACGCGCCCCGACTGGCGGCGCGAAGCGCTGCTGCTCGCCTTTTTCCTCTACTGCGTGGGACTTGCCTCGCAGACTGTGGTGCCGCAGATGGGTCGGGATGCAGACGGCAGTCTCGTCATCTTTACCGTCTTCACGAATAACCCGCATTTCCCTTCGGTAGGCGGTCTTTCCCCGTGGCGGTTTAACCTGATTCCGTTCCACACCATCAAAATCTATCTGGAGCGCGCCCATATCGCTGTTTTTTTGGTCAACATCGTCGGCAATATTCTGATGTTTGCCCCCATCGGCTTATGCGTGCCGCTCTTGTGGCGGCGCATGCGCGGCTTTTTTCGCATAACGCTGCTCGGCATCGCGGTATCGTGCGGCATCGAGCTGCTGCAAGTTTTGATGCTGCGCTCGGTGGACATCGACGATGTTATCCTCAACTCACTCGGCGTGCTCATCGGCTATCTGCTGTATTTACCGGTGGTAAAATTGAGTACGGCAATGCGGAAAAAAGAGCAATTTTAAGAAAACTGAAGAAAAACAAAGCATCGCGCGGATAAACAAAAAATCCGCGCGATTTTGCTTTTTTATTAAGTTAGCGCGTTACCATGTTAAAGTGTTATGATAGCTGCGTTGCTGATTGAAAAGGAGATTTGACATGAAAAAGACATTGACACTAACCTTGGTATTGCTGCTTTTGCTGCCCGCCGCCGCCTGCGGTGCGAAAAAAGATTCTTACGTCGCACTGACCGATACGCTCACCGCCGAGCAATACGGCGTTGGCTTCCGCAACGGCGATATTGCGCTCGGCCTTGCCGTGCAGGGCTGTATGGATGAGATGCTGGAAGACGGCACCGCCAAAACCATTTCGGAAAAGTGGTTTGGCGTAGATGCTCTGCTGCGCGACGTCGAGCTGATGGAAGAAGACGCCGCCCCCGCGGATGACGCCTCGCTTTCCGCAGTGCTTGACAAAGGAACGCTCGTCATCGGGCTTGACGACAGCTATCCGCCTATGGGCTTTCGCGACGATAAGAACCAAATCGTCGGCTTTGACATCGACCTTGCCACC
>MEFT01000150.1 GCA_001725215.1 Clostridium sp. SCN 57-10 | reverse complement strand
GCGCCGAGATTGAGCGCGCGAAGCGCTTCGGTGGCCCCCCGCGCCACCGCGTCCGATAGGAAACCGAGGAGGCGGCTGCCTGCGCCGCGCGCCGATCCCATCCTGGCAGCCGCCGTGCGTGCGCCACCGGAAGACGACCCGACGTAGTGAGACACGGCCCTTCCGAGGCTCTTGCGGTCGGCTCCGCCGGAGCCCGCGAAGCGGGAGAAATTGTTGCGTGCCGCCGAGAAACGAGTTGGATTCGCCGCAGGGGGAATGGGTGGCCTTGCGGGCGGCGCCGGCGGCGCTCCGGGCGGGACTGCGCCGCCTGCTGGGTCCGCAGGAGGCGGACCGCCCGGAGGCGTTCCATCGGGAGGGGCACCGTTCGGTGCGGCCGGCGGTGCGCCGTCGTCGCCAAGCCAGCTTGGGACAAGGGGCGTCCTGCCGCCCTGACCGCCAAATGCACTGGAGGTGCCCATTAGCGCGCTCCCTGGCGAGTTCGAAGAACGCCGGTGGCTGCCGCCTTGAGCATCGCGCCGCCTTCCTTGCCCCAGGTCTGAAGGAGGCGATCAAAGCGCTGGGTCGCATCGCCGTCCTTCAGAACACCCTCCCAGCCACCACAGACCCACGGCCCGAGACGGTCTCGTGGGAGCGCTTCGAGGAAGTCAACGAGACTGCTTTGCAGGGTCGGATGAGCCTTCACGAGAACCGCCAAACCTGCCGCGCCCGGTGGCTCGGTGTCGAAGCTGTCACCACCGACGATCCGGCCGCGCACGGCTTCGAAGATTTGCGCCGTTTCAGGTGGAGCCAGGCGCTTGAGATCTGCTTCCAGACCCTGCACCGCGAACTTGCCGCCGAAGAGCTGCTCGACCACGGCCGCCAAGTGGCCAAGGACAGAGGCCGCGCCGAAATAGTCCTTCCGGTCCTTGGCGACGAACAGGTAGGGACGAAGATCCTCTCCACCGATGACTGTTGGCACCGCTGCCCAGGCTTTGATGGCCGGCGACGAAAGCCATTCGCTCAAGAGCGCGCTTTCGGTCGCTTTCACGGCCTCCAGTTTGGGCGCGGGCTTCACGGCGTCGTCGCCCTTCGCTGAGGGCTTCTCCGGCTTGGCCGCGGGTCTGGTGTCTTCCTTGGCGGTTGCCGCAGCCTCAAGGGCCGAAAGGTCGGGGCATTTTCCATCCGCTGCCGCCGCGGCGGCCGCAGCAATCTGGTCGAAGAGACGTGGGAGAAAGCGCTCGGCAAGCATCAGCTTCGCAAGCACCGGCAGCTTGACGTCGTCGCCGAACCCTCTCGCTTCGGCAGTGCGCTGCCGCAGCACAAGCGTGTTGAGAAACCAGTTGAGCACCGGGACGTCAAGCTTAAACGCGTAGTCGGCAAGCGTCGATTCGGCAAGCGGCTTGCCGCTGACGAAAATGGTTTTGAACAGACCGAGAATGTTCCAGTTGAAGACGACGGTGCCTGCGGCGGCAACAGCTTCGCCGCCCGCGGCGCTCGTTGCGCTTGAAACGGCGTCGGTTGTGCCGTTCAGAACATTGGTAAACCAGGTGGTAGCACCGCCGAAGAAGCCTTCGAGCATCGGAGTTTTGAACCATCCCTCCACGATCTTCATCACGCCTTCAAACACCCACACGGCGCCCAGCCAGATGCGGAGCGGAACGAGCAGGAAGCTCGGCGTGCGGTTCGAGAAGTGGCCGCCGACAAAGCTGCGGCGGTTACGGATGGTGAAGAACTCGTGCTTCATATAGCTGAATACTTTATTCCAGCCCAGAACCTGAACAAAGTAGACAATGTTGATAAAGTGCTTGCAGAACATGGCGAGGAACGAGGGAAGGTTGACCATGTATTTCGGCGTGCCGCCGACGCAGACCATAACGCCGTGGAACTTCGGGTGGTAGGCCTCCATTTCGCCTTTGCCGGTCAGTGCGCAATGGATGTTATGCGCGACGATGTCGGCGCTCTGCTCGCAGTTTTCCACCATCTGAGGCACAGGCATGGTTTCACCCTCGGGGATGAAACAGATATTGTCGCCCGCGACATAGACGTTCTCGTCTTTGACGCTGCGCAGATACTGATCCGCGTCAAGCCTGCCGCGTCGCTGGTTGGGAATCGACTCGCCAACCTTCTGCGTAAGCGCGGAGCTTTCGATGCCGGCAACCCACACAACGGTGCCCGCAGTGTTGCGCGTGCGGTTTCCGTTGCTCACGATGTCAATGAAGTCTTCGCCGATCTCGACGACGCTTGCGCCCAGAATGACGTTGACGCCCATCTTCTCCAGACGGCGCTGGATTTTGGCAGACAGCTTTTCGGGAAGGTTGGGCACGACGCGCGGCAGCGCGTCTACGTTACAAAGTGAGACATAACTGGGGTCAATTTCATAGCGGTCGCACAGAACAGGCACATACTCGGCCAGCTCGCCGATCATTTCGACACCGGTAAAGCCCGCACCAACCACGTAGAAGGTGAGAAGCTTGCGCTTTTCTGCTTCGTCCAACTCGGCAGAAGCCTTGACAAAGCACTGGTGAGTGCGCTCTTTCAGGCGTACGGCGTCTTCAAACGACCAGAGCGGATAGGTGTATGCCTCTGCGCCGGGCACGCCGAAATAGGTCGGCTTGGAGCCGGCCGCAATGACCACATAGTCATAGGCATATGCGCCGTTTTTGCATCGCACCGACTTCCCTTCGAAGTCGACCGATTCGACATAGTCGTGCACAAAACGAACGTCTCTGCCTGCAAAAACCTTTTCATAGCTGATGCGAATGCTGTCCTCCTCCACGCGGCAGGCGGCAACCTCATGCAGCTCGGTAAGCATGGTATGAAACGGATTTTTGTCGATTACCGTTACGGTAACGTCGGGATCCTTTCTGAACTTTTTCCCCAGCTTTTTCGCGGTCAGCACACCGGCATATCCGGCGCCGACAATAACGATGTTTTTCATACGATTTCCTCTACTTTGTTTTTTTTCAGGCACAAAAACACCATGTTTGTGCAAAAAAGTTATTATATCTATTTTACTATGTACCGGAGTGTGGGTCAATCGTTAATTGGTGAATTTCTGCAGAAAATTGAGAATGCTTTACAGGTACTTTGCACAAGAATACTGGTAACACGCTAAATTTCCCCCAAAATTTATGGAGAGGTGCGTTGTTTTTACAACAAAACTGGAAAAAATACGACGCGCACTTTGGCGGATTGGAAGCAGGCTTGTCATCGCCCAACCATGACGCGGACAGGCGTAGTTTGCACCATGTCTTTCCAAAAAATACACCCGCAGGATTACCTGCGGGTGTATGCAGAAAAACAGAGGAAACCAAACAAGGCTTTATTCAAAACGCTTCGTGTGCACACGGCAGCAGACAAGCATGAGCAGCGCCGCTATCAGACAGATGCCCGCACCGACAAGTAACGGTACGCGCAGACCGAAGCGGTCGAGCAGATTGCCGGCCAGTACGTTTCCGAGAATGCCGCCAATGCCGCCGGTGTAGCACAGCGTCGCCAGCGACTGCGCGCGCACCGCCTGTCCATCCGGCACGAGGCTGTTGACGAAAAAGACGGTAGCGAAGCCGTAAAGCCCGAAGCAAAAGAGGTTGAGCGAAGCGATGCCGTAAATCATAGGCAGCGAGGATGCCTGAGAAAGCAGAACCATACGCAGGCAGAAGCAGAAGAAAGAGAAGACGAGCACATGCTTCGCTTTAATGTAAGAAAGAATACGCGATGCGGCGCACATGACGGGCAGTTCGACGCCCGCCCGCCTGCCGCTTCGATTACACGAATGAGGAAGGTGTTACCCGCCGCTTGGCCGATGGCAGATACGATGAGTACCAAAAGATAGAGCACGAGCGTGGGGTTTTGCAGCAGCATGCGCAGGTAGGAGACCGAGCTGCCGTGCGCCGCCTTGTCCGAATGCGTCCCGAGCGAGCGGGCGAGACTGTCCGGGTCGGCCATGGCGAGCACGCTTGCCATCGCCAGCACGGCAAACACGATATAAAGACGCAGCAGCACGCCGGCGGAATAGCGTTCGACGGCAAGACCGAAAAAATAGGCGCTGACGGCGTAAAACACCGAGCCGACGCCGCGCGGCCAGCCATAGCTTGCGGGAATGCCAACGTTGCGATATTGCATGAGCTGGGCGTTGAGCAGGCCGTTTTGACTGTTCGACAGGGCCGAGGCGACGACGTAAACCGCGATAAGCAGTGCGGCGGGAAGCGACACGAAGCTCATAACCGCGCTCAGCGCGATCACGACGGTGTAAATCACGGAAATCGTACGCTTGAGCGGAAGCTCGCGATGGCGATCGGAAAAATCGGAAAGAAGAATCTGAAGCACGATGGTGAGGACGGAAATCAGTGCGACGGCAAGCCCTGTTTGCGCGTTGCTCAAGCCGCGGCTGCCCAGAAAAACGGCAGCAAAGCCGCCCAGTGTGCACGCGCTAGACCAGTAAAAGCCCTGAACAAGGGCGTAGTTCATCTCGATGCGCCGTGTGCTTTTTTTGATCATATCGGTCATATGTTTGCTCCATTCTACAAAATGAGCAGGGGAAGGCTGCCGTCAGCGCAGCAGACTTTGGTTGAAAACAAGTTCGCCGTCGCAGCCGGAAATACCGTAAATAGAGGGGATGCGCCCCGAGATGGTTACCTCTACCCGCTCGATGTTGCCGAGAGAACAGAGTGTGTTGACGATACATCGGCGGGCTGACCGAGCGGGAAGCCGGTGCTGGGAGCAGGAGTGAGGTCGACGAGACAGAGCGACCCTTGCACCGTCAGCGTATAAGTCTTTACGGCGCCTCGAAACGGCACCAGATTGCTGCCTAAGCCCTGCATAAGCTGTTCCAGAAGCAGAGCGGGGCTAAGCTCGCGTTCCTCCGCCTTGACGGTTGTTTCCACAGCGGTCAGCCCGTTATGCGTTTCCGTGGGGAAATAGAGCATTACTTTCCATGCGTTGAATCGGATGAGCGAATCGTCGAGCATAACGGTCTGCGCGTTAAAATAGCGGTCGGCGACTGGAGTGAGAAATTCGCCGAGGCACGAAAAGCGAACATAATTTACTTCGGCAAACACAAACATCGATTGTGATACCGCGGTGCAGAGAAGCGAGCGAGAAAGGTCGCTCAGGCGATTGTACTGATCGCTGAAGTCGACGGTCGCCGTATTAAAATTAATGATTACGCGTACGGCAGTAAGGCCGCGCGGTGCAAGCGACTGAAGCGCCCCGTCGGACGGCGCGCGCATGGCGTCAAGCAGCGCGTTGACGCGTTGCAGCATCGATTCGCCTGAAACGTCATGCTGCTCGGTGATCAGATTGACGCCCCGCATATAATAAACGGGCACCCAATTCGCGCCTGGTGCGGGGGAGGGCAAAGTGGGCAGCGCGCATGATGTGAGCAGCATAAACGCCCATGCGAGGGACATCAACTTTTTCATGAGCCCACCTCCTCGCGAAGCGTGACGAAATACACGCGGAACTCGGAGCCGACTCCGTACTGGCTATCAACCTCAAGGCGTCCGCCCATGCTGTCTACAAACTCCGATACAATGGAAAGCCCGAGGCCGGTGCCGCCCGTTTCGCGCGAGCGGGCCTTGTCGACGCGATAAAAACGTTTAAAAATGTGAGGCAGATGGTTGGGCGGAATGCCGATGCCCGTGTCGCGCACCGACAAAAGCGTCAGATCGTCGTCATACGAGAGAGAGACAAAGACCTCGCCGCCCTTGCGATTATATTTGATAGCGTTTTCAAGCAGGTTGAACACGATTTGATGCAGGCTGTCTGTGCTTGCCAAAACAAAAAATTCGCCGGGCAAATCGAGATGCACCATTACGCCGCATTGTGCAGCGCTGCCGCGCAGAATGTCGGCACACTTGCGCACCACGGCGGCAACATCGCACCGCTCGGCGCGCGCGTTGGGCTTGACCTCATGGCGCGTGAGCGCGAGCAGGCTCTCTGTAATACGCGTCAACCGTTCGATCTCATCATTGATGTCAGTCAAAAATTCGCGCACATCCTCCGGCCGAATATCGGGCGTTTGAATAATCGAGTCGGACAGCAGTTTAATCGAGGCGAGCGGCGTCTTCAGTTCATGCGATGCGTCGGACACAAACTGCCGACGCGTTTTTTCAAGCGCGCCGAGGCGGTCCGTCAAATCGTTAAACTCATGGGCGATGGCGGAAAGCTCGTCTTCCCCCTTAAGCTCGATTTTTGAGTCGTACTCGCCGTTTCCGATGCTGCTGACGCCTCGCACAAGCACGCCCAGACGAGAGGAAAAACGAAGCAGAACAAACGCAACGAACAGAAGACCGAGCGCCGATGCGCCGATCGACAGATATAACAGGTTGCTGCGCATCTGCTGAAGAAACGCGGCATTTTCCGTATCATAGTCATAAAGGTAAACGGCGCCGAGCGGCGCACCGCCGCGCATGATAGGAACCGCCGCGCGCGATTCAAACGCGATCGAATTGTATGCGCAGCGAAATACGTCTCGGTTTCTCAGGGCGGTGATCAGATCGGGAAAAAGCGCCAGACGTCCCGTGGTGGGGGAGAGCTTTGAACTGTCATAAATGACTAGCCCGCTTTTGTTGGTGACGAGTACGCGGCGGTCGCGCGCGACTTCAAGCACCGTCACCACCGTATAAGCGTTGTCGGCCGTCAGCTCCGAATATCCCTCAAGCGCGGCGGCAAGCGTGCCCGCCGCGTTCAGCATTTCGCTCTGCTTGGATGAGATGATTTGCTGCTGCACCATTTGAGCTGGCAGAAAGTTGACGAGACTAAAGGCGGCGATCATCGCCACGAACGAGGCAGTTATGCGAAAACGCAGGCTTCGCAGGTGGCTACTCATGGTCAGGAACCTTGAAATAGTAGCCGACGCCCCACTTGGTCAGAATGTAAATCGGGTTTGCATCGTCCTTTTCAAGCTTTTCACGCAGACGGCGGATGTGTACGTCAACGGTGCGGATGTCGCCCGGATATTCATAGCCCCACACATTGTTGAGCAGGCTTTCGCGGCTGAACACGCGGCCGCGGCTGCGCATGAGCATGACGAGCAGGTCAAATTCTTTTGCAGTCAGGTCGACGACACGGGCCCCCACCGTTACCGAGCGCTGCAACGTGTCAATACGGATGTTGTCGCACGCAAGGATATCCGTGCTTCCGCCGTTTGAACCCGCACGGCGCAGAATCACACGGATGCGCGCTTTCAGCTCGAGAATATCGAACGGCTTGGTCACATAATCATCCGCACCGTATTCAAAGCCGATCAGCTTGTCAGAGCCGTCACCCTTCGCCGTCAGCATAATCACGGGCACGTTGGACGATTCGCGGATGGCGCGGCATACGGAAAGGCCGTCTACCTCGGGCAGCATGAGGTCAAGCAGGATGAGATCGTAGCGGTTTTCGCGAAAGAGTGCGAGCGCCGTAGCTCCGTCATAGGCGCTGTCTACGGTATAGCCGTCATTCTCCAGGTTGAATTTGATGCCCTTGACGAGCAGACGCTCGTCGTCGACTACGAGAATCTTCATAATTGGCCTCCTTACGGAACGATAATGTAGGGTTTCAGCGCCGCGACAGTCGCGTCGCCGATGCCGGGAACGGCGGTCAGCTCGCCGGCCGAGCAAAAGCCGCCGTGCGCGTCACGATATTCTAAGATTCGTTTGGCAAGCGCCGGACCTATGCCGGGCAAAAGGCAAAGCTCCTCCTCCGTCGCGGCATTCAGCTCAATGCGGCCGTCGACCGTAGCGGACGCGGCGGGCGCGGGCGACACGGCAAGCGGGGCAAGCGGCTCTGCCATAACCTCGCTTTGCGGCAGCGCGGACATGCGTCCGAGGAAAAAGCAGCCGGCCAGAGCGCACAAAAGAAGGGGAACAAGCACAAAACGGCGTATCGACTGCATAAAACACCTCCGGTTGGAAGAATGTTTACGATCTTAGGCGTTGAAATTAGACAAATTGTTTGATATGATAAATTATAATGCATTAATACGCTGCGAAGCACGGGAGGGCTGAGAATGAAAAAAATAGTTTGCATGCTGCTTGTTGCGGCGGTGATTCTAACCGGCGCGTCGGCTGTGGAGCCGCCTTCCATCGACGCAAAGGGAGCCCTTTTGATGGAGCTCGAAACGCAGACCGTTTTGTTTGAGCAAAACGCCGATGAAAAGCTGTATCCGGCCAGCATCACCAAACTGATGACGGCGCTTGTCGTGCTTGAGAAGGCGAATCCGGAAGATATTGTTACCGTGAAAAAAGAAGGGCTTGACGGCCTGCCCGAAATGGGAAGCTCAGTGTTTCTTGTCCCGGGCGAGCAGATGCCGCTGATGGATCTGCTGAAGTACCTGCTTGTGTCATCGGGCAACGACGCGGCAAATGCGCTTGCCATTCATATCGGAGGCACATTGTCCGACTTCGTGGAGATGATGAACAGCAAGGCGCAGTCGCTTGGCTGCACGAACACGCATTTTGCCAATGCCCACGGCCTGCACGACGAAAACCATTATACCACGGCGCGCGACCTGTCGCTTATCGCGCAGGCGGCTATCGAGAACAAGACGATTGCCGAAATCGTGGCGATGCCGCAGGTCAAGGTGGCGGCGACCAACAAGCACAAGGCGCAGACCTTTACGACGACGAACCACCTGATCTCCAAGATCAAGGACGGCAACTATTATTATCCCGATGCCATCG
>MEFT01000149.1 GCA_001725215.1 Clostridium sp. SCN 57-10 | reverse complement strand
TATGGTCGATGTCAACTGTATTCGCGTCAATCGCGGGGAACGTCACCTCGGCAATCACTTCGCCCGCGTCGTTTCGTCCGTAAATGCGGTTGCTCTCATAAATCAACTCCATGCATTTCCCTTCCTTCTTCCAATTTGTGCTCCATTATACCTTTTGCGCCGTCAAAATACAAGCACAACTGCCGTCTTATTACGACCCCGTCGACTTATACCGGCGCAGGCCAAAGCGCCAAAAGGCGTAGGCGGGCACGGCAAATAGCAATCCAAGCAGCGGCGCGAGCATATAGCTTACCCTCGTTTCCCTGCCCAGTAAGTAAAGCAGCGGATAATATTGAAAAAGCGCAAGTGGAATCACATAGGTGAGAAAGCGCAAAACGTCCTTGCCGTAAACCGAAAAGGGGTAGCGCCCAAACTCTCTGCCGCCGTCGGTCAGCACATTCATGAACTCAAGCCCTTCAATGGTAAAGAACGAAATGCCAGCATAAATTAAAAATAAGCAAAAAAAGATGATGCTGCCGCATGCAATCATAAGCGCCAGTGTGAAAATTTTATCCCAAGTCCAGATAACGCCACAGGCGGGTAGCGCATAGCAAAACACTAAAACAGCCTGCAGAAGCCGTCCAATGCGCGTGAACTCCATCTGAGACGCCAGTACCTGAAACACCTCATGCCGCGGACGGACGAGCACGCGGTCAAACTCCCCGTTGCTGATCATACGCGGAAATACGTCAAATCCGCGCCCAAAGCACTCCGCCAGAGAATATGCAAGCAAAACCACCGCAAAACATAAAAGCACCTCTTGAAAGCTAAAGCCTTCTACCGTATGAAAGCGATCAAACATAAACCAGATGCCCAGAAGCGTGCTGAAGGAGACCAGAAACTGACCCATTGCTGTCATAAAGAAAGAGGCCTTATACTGCATCTGGCTTTTGAGGTGCATACTAAAAAACTTCAAATAAAGCTTCATCTTATCCCCCCTGCACCACGACTTTGCGCAGCGCGCTTTTCATCATAAGCTTGCCACCCACCACAAGCGCCGCAAGCCAGAAAATCTGCAGTGCGATACCTCTTATCGCGTCACCCGACGCGATGCTGCCGCCATAAATACGCAGCGGCATATTCTGCATAGCAGCAAACGGCAAAACTTCTGCCACAGCTCGAAATGCGGGTGGAAAAAATGGCAGAGGCACAACGGCGCCTGCCAAAAAGTCGGCAAGCACGGCGGAAATTAAGCGCACGCCGATCGGAGAAAGCGTAAAAAAAGTGGATATGTAAACCAGCATGGTAAACGCAACCACGACACAAAGGCTGAGCACCGCCGAGATAAGAAACAGCGCGAACTGTGCGCCGCTTGGCGGCAGCGACATACGCAGTGGTCCGGGCACGGTGAACGCCACAATCAAAATCGGTGCACTGCGCAGCACAGCCTTGGCTACGCGGCTTGCGGCCGACTGGCAGAACCAGCGTCCATATAAATCCATTGGGCGGGCAAGCTCGTAGGCGATTCCGCCGCTTGTAATAGAGTTAAAAATGTCTGCTTCGAAAAACCAGACCATAAAAAGAGCCAAAAAGGCCTGCTGCAACCAAATATAAGATACGGTTTGAGAAAACTCCATCGGAAACGAAGCGGGATCCGCCTTATAAAAAGCCGAAAACGCAAGCAGCTCCATAAACCCCCAAGCAAACTGCGTTGCAATACCCGCCAGCGCCGCGGCCCGGTATTGCAGGCCGTTTGCAAATCGAATGCGAAAGAGCGCAAGATATTTTCTCATATCTGATACTCCCGATACAATCCGGCTACCATTTCTTCCGCGCTGACACCGGAAACCGAGAGATCTAAAATCTCCACCTGCGACGAAATATAAGCAAGCGCATCCGACACCGAGCAGACGGACGGCGAAAGCGTGACGACCGTTCTCCCCTCCCGCCGCTCAATCGCTTCCATCCCCGCGCACAGCGCAGGCGTTTCGCCTTTATGCTCAAATATGATGGTTTTGCGGTCGGACGATGTGCGCTTCAGCTCCTGCAGGCTGCCGTCCAGCAGAATTCTCCCCTTGCCGATGAGCAGGATGCGCTCGGTCAGCGCCTCAATATCCTGCATATCGTGCGTTGTCAAAATAACCGTCGTACCGCGCTCGGCATTTAGCCGCTTGATAAACTGCCGCACCGCAATTTTTGATACGGCATCAAGCCCGATGGTCGGCTCGTCCAGAAAAAGCGTCTTCGGATTATGCAGCAGCGACGCGGTAAGCTCGCAGCGCATACGCTGCCCAAGGCTGAGACTGCGTGTCGGCGTTTTCAGTATTTCGGCGAGGTCGAGCAGCTCGACCAGTTCGTTTAGGTTGCGCCTATACTGCACCTCATCCACGCGGTAGATGTCGCGGATCAGGTCAAAGCTGTCGTACACCGGCACATCCCACCAAAGCTGGCTGCGCTGCCCGAACACAACGCCTATGCTGCCCACATGCGCTACTCTGTCACGCCACGGCGTTCTGCCGTCGATGTCGCACTGTCCGCTGTCCGGCGTGAGCACGCCGCACATAATCTTAATGGTCGTGCTCTTTCCCGCACCATTGGGTCCGATGTACCCTACCATTTCCCCATCCTGAATGGTAAAGCTAACATCGTTCAGCGCGTGTACCGTTTCGTATTCGCGTGAAACCAGCGCTTTTACCGCCTGTCCCATGCCGGACTTGCGCTTCGCCACCCGAAACGTTTTGTGAATGCCCTGTAGTCGTATCATGCTGTCCCTCCCTCGTTTTTCATCCTTTTCCACAGATGCAAACAGCGTGTGTTTGCCGGTTCAAACACACGCTGTTTTTTTGTGGGAATATGATTATATTCGCTTTTGCACAAAATGTCAACTATCAAACAATGATTTTTATAGGCATATAGACTCCGCCTTGGCCGCGCTGTCCGCGCGCTTGTCCGCCGCCCTGCCCAAAGCCGGCACCCATGCCGCGGCCGGTGCCCTTCAGGCCGCAACCCGTCCCGCTTCCGTCACATTCGGACTGGTTTGATTCAATCCGTGCGAGGATGGCGTCTGCCTGCCCCTGTGTCAGCGTTCCCGCTGCAACGCGAGCGGCAATCATCTCTTTTTTCATTTCCAGCATTTCCGTTTTGAACTGGGTGAGCACACCCGCTTCGTTTGCAATCGTTCCATAGGTTTTGCCCGTTTCGGAGCGCTCGTCAATCACCGATTGCACCTCGCGCCCGGTAAGCCAGGCAATCGCTTCGGCAGGTGTCTCATACTGTGAGGCGGCGAGCGCCCCAACCGAACCGATAGCCAGTGTCGATACCACCAAACCTGCGGCAAAAATCTTCTTCATTGTTTTCATAAGGTTACCTCCTTTTTTTCAGCGCTTTCTCTGCTGCTGTGATCTTATCATAAAACCCGGATGTGGCAAAAATGTGTTTTTCCTTTTTCTTTTTCATGATAAAATAAAGTTCAGGCCACGAAAAAAACACATTCCTATCTTATCATCATAAGGAACAGGAGGTGTCAACATGCCAAATATTTTAATTGCCGATGATAACAGGCAGATTGTCTCCATTTTAGAGGAATATGCAAAAAAAGAAGGCTTCTCCGTGACAACAGCCTTTGACGGAAACGCTGCGTTGGACAAGGCGAGCTCCAAGCCGTTTGATATCATTCTGCTCGACGTAATGATGCCCAGCATGGACGGCTTTACGGTCTGCCGCGAGATTCGCAGACAAAGCAGCGTGCCGATTATTATGATCACGGCACGGGGCGAAGATTTCGAACGCATCATGGGACTTGACACCGGCGCGGATGATTACATCGTCAAACCTTTTTCTCCGGGTGAAGTGATGGCGCGCATTCGGGCCGTACTCCGCCGCATTTCACGGGAGGATGATAAAAAAGCGCAGATTTTCGCTTTGAACGGTCTCACGATCAATCTCGATGAGTATATCACGGAAATAGGCGGCGTTCGCATCACCCTGACCAAAAAGGAAACGGAGCTTTTGTGGACATTGGCGACCAACAAAAACAAGGTGTTTTCCCGCGATAATCTGCTGAACAGCCTTTGGGGCTTTGATTACTACGGCGACACGCGCACCGTCGACTCACACATCAAACGGCTGCGTGCCAAGCTGGACGAGCAGCCCCACGATGGATGGGAGATTAAAACCATCTGGGGCGTCGGCTATAAATTTGAGGTGACGTCATGAAAAGTAAGATTCGCTCTCGGCTGCTTTTATATTTTTCCGGCTCGCTGCTTATATTTTCGCTCATCATCGGACTTACTTTTTCTGCACTCTTCTCTCAGTATAACATGAAGATCCACAAATCTGTTCTCGAAAGTCGCGCGCTGAGTATTGCACAGTCGCTGGCTGGCTTTTGGTCGGGTAGCGCGGATCAGGGCACCGGACGCGGCATGGCGAGCCAGGGAATGGGCTACGGCATGTATCTGCGTTTTCTTGATGAAATTGCCATGACCGACGTCTGGATTGTCGACCCCAATTTAGAGCAAATTACGCGAGGGCATGGGCAGTCTACCCTCGCCCACCGCGATCTGCCGCCCGAAGCGGAGGCCGTCGTCACAGCGGCATTGGAGGGTAACACCACCTTCAGCGAAAGCTTCGGCGCATTTCTGGGCGCACCCTCGGTCACGGTCGCCGCGCCCATCACGCTTGAAGACGGAGAAATCGCCGGAGCCGTCCTATTGCATGAACAGATCAAAACAATCCGTGGGGCGACCGAAAACGGCCTTTTGATTTTGCTCGTCAGCATGGGTGCAGCCATTGTTATTTCATTTTTCATTGCCGGAGCACTGGCAGCACGCTTCACAAAACCGTTGGGTAAAATGAAAACAGCTGCCCAGCGTATCAGTCGCGGTGATTATACGGCCAAGGCAGATGTTGCCCAGGAGGACGAAATCGGTGAGCTCGCCGCCGCGCTCGATGATATGGCGGACAAGCTGAACGTCGCTTCGCAAGAGGGTGCCAAGCTTGAAAAACAGCGGCGCGACTTTGTAGCAAACATTTCGCACGAGCTGCGCACCCCCGTCACCGTGATTCGCGGCTCGCTTGAGGCGCTTTGCGACGGCGTTGTGTCAGATCCGCAGATGGTACGGGAGTATCAGCAGCAGATGCTCTCGGAAAGCGTTTATTTAGAGCGGCTCGTATCCGATTTGCTCGACCTTTCGCGACTGCAAAATCCCGATTTCGGAATGGAAATGAGCGTAGTCGACCTTCGAGAGATCGTGGAAGATGCCGCGCGCAGCATCCGCCGAATGGCGGACGGCAAAAATGTCGCCGTTTTGCTTGCCCATGTGGGCGAAAGCTTTGCTGTGCTCGGGGATTACGGCAGGCTTCGGCAAATGCTTTTGGTGTTGTTGGATAATGCGGTTAAATTTTCACCGCAGGGCAAAGCAGTGGAAGTCGCCCTTTCGGCAAGCAAAAACGAAATTGCCTTATCCGTACGCGATGAAGGCCCAGGTATCGCACCGGAGGATCTTCCGTATATCTTTGAGCGATTTTATAAACAGCGTTCGGAGGAAAATAAAAACGGCACCGGCCTCGGTCTTGCCATTGCAAAGCAGATTGCAGATCGCCACGGAGCAGTGATAACCGCAAAAAACATACCGAACGCAGGATGTGAATTTTCGGTGTTGATCAGCAAGGCACAGAGCCAGCTGAACACAGAAACCAATGGAAGAAATGCAGACGACCTTTAGAGGAATGAGCCATAAAGAATCAATGACAACGCGGTTTGCCAATAAAAAAGTTTTACCCTTCTTAAGGGTAAAGCGGCGTTTTAAGGCAACCAGCATATGTTCTATACCTATGCACTGAAGTCTCGCGCCCTTATAATAAGGCGCTGAAATGAGCGCCTTATATCATCTTGAAGCGAATCGCATCTCTCTGCCATAACCACGCCTACCCAGTCGGTTTCCCGAGGCTATTGTTCAAACGCTGACCGGAAATATCACGTGCAAGAGGAGAGCTTCACCACCAAATCAAAACAGGCGTGACGGTGAATGCGGATAGGCCATTCTAAAATAACAAGGCACTCTACGAATTAGTAACGTAGGGTGCCTTGTTTTTTTCGTTTAGATCAGTCCCGATTTTTGCAACAGACGCTGAACCATGACCGCTACCTCAGCTCTCGTCACATCGTCCTTCGGGGACAACGTCGTAGTGCTGCTGCCATTGACCACGCCCGTCTTCAGGCAAGCGGCAACACTCGCTTTCGCGTAGCCGGAAACAGCACCGCCGTCGGTGTACGCCGCAAGCAACGCCGCTGACTGGCTGTCAGTTAGCGTGGTATCAAGCCCCGTTTTCTTCATGGCTCTTGCCAAAATTGCCATTGCCTGCTCTCGCGTAATGGCATCGTTCGGGCCGTAGCTTGTGCTGTCATAACCAGTGATCAGGCCATACTCTACCGCCGTGCCCACATAGCCGTTAAACCAATCGGAACGGGCCACATCGCCAAAGCCGCTTTCACCCTCGCTCTGTGCAAGACCGAGCGCCCTGACGATAATCGCCGCGAACTCTGCTCTTGTAATACTTCTTTCCGGCTCATAAGTGCCGTTTCCAATGCCCGTAACAACCATCCTCGAACCCATATCGTTAATCGAGTCCTTTGCCCAATGGGTTGCTGCGTCTGCAAATACGACCGGATGATACACCACGGAGTAGGTACTATTGGTAAGGCTGTTGATTTTTGCGTAATACTTTCCATCAATCACAATGATTTGGGTTGGTACATGGCGGAAAGAACCTTCTGCGTTGAGCACGATGCCGGTCGTAATTTTAGAATGGGAAACGCCATTAGGGATCGCTATCAATCTCTCAACGTAGCCGTTGAACCGATTAACCGCAACCGTTTTATTCCTACAAGCTGGTAGTTCCCCTTTTTCGCCGTATCTTCAACAACCTTAATTGTTTCGGCGGACGGTTCAGCTATCCTTACGTTAACCTTGATGTCCTTTAATGCCACTTGAGCGCCAAGCTGCGACAATACCGAGTCAATGTTAATTTGCGACGCCGGCAGCGTATAGGACACGTTATTGGTCTTGATTATAAGGACTGCGTCTTTGCTTTCCATGTTCTTAACCGTTTGGCCATTCAACACCCCAACTACAACATCCGCTGCCGTGTTTACCGGGAGCGTAACCGTGGCATTGCTGCCTTTTTGAGCCAAGATGATACCAAGCTTTGTGTCGTCAACCGTAATGGTTGTGACAGTCTGACCTCCACTCGTCTGCGTGGCAGTCTGACCCGCATCCTGCTTCTCTCCGTTAACCTCAACGACAGCGCCTGTGTTTCCGCTTCCTGTGTCATCATCTGCAGGAGCACTTACCGTAAGCGTCGCCGTTTTTGAATCTGTCGTGCTGTTT
Source organism: Clostridium sp. SCN 57-10 (assembly GCA_001725215.1). Taxonomy (GTDB): domain Bacteria; phylum Bacillota; class Clostridia; order Oscillospirales; family Butyricicoccaceae; genus SCN-57-10. The sequence continues at coordinate 2,603 of MEFT01000149.1, read as the reverse complement.
TCCCAAGAGGTTCCGTTCCAAAGCATTTTTTGAAAAATGGCTGTTATTGTGCATGTTCCGCCGACGGAGGGCGTGTAAGTGGCTGTATATATACCACCGCTCAGCGTAAAGCTGCCGGATTTGCCGCTTTCGGTAGAGCTCCATGTGGCCGGTACGTATTTTTCATCGCCAATCACCGCTCCAGCTTCAGACTGTCTGCTTCCCGAAGCTGTAATCGTTACCATGCTCCCCGCAGACACGCTGGTGGGGTTGACGCTTATCGTGTTGTCGGACGCGCTTGCTGCAGTATCACTGTCGGCCGCAAGTATGATTGTCACCGTAGCTTGCGATGTTGAACGTCCATCAATGGTATAGCCTACCCATCCAAAGTCGGTGCTTCCGTTCCAGTTCATATCCGGAACAAAGCTAATCTGCAAGAGGTTTGCAGCGCTTATCTCATCCGAGGTGTTAATAGCGATGCCTGCCAGCTTCAACGTACCGTTGGAAGGAAGGTATGTTATTTTCACCTTATCCAAAGGGGTAGCATCTTCATTGATGAATGGGAAGTCATCGGATGTGAAGGATACTGTTGTATCCTCGGTACCGTTTACTTCGCTATTTGAGGCTGCCGGCTGCGACATATACATAATGGTATCAATTATATTGCCGCTTATGTTGCCTGCGTTGTCTTTAAGCTGCATATATACGGTGACAAGTCCATAACCCGATGGAATGATGTCGCTTTGCACACTGCCCACAGGTGTCCATGAATTCCATGAGCTTCCGTCAAAACCGAACCTCATTTCGCTCACACCGGATCCCGCTCCATCGCTGCTTGTAATTGCCAGTTCAACATTGCGGGAGGTCGTGCTCGCACTGCCGTTGTTGATTGACAGCGTTCCGGTCGGCACCATTTTATCAATGGTAAAAACTATTACCGCGCCGTTCCCGGCTGCATCTGTTACCGTCAGAGTATGACTGCCCTCAGACGATACCGTGCTACCACTTGTGAAGGGATCTCCGTCCAGCGTGGCGGTTCCGTCTGAGAAAGTAACGGTTTTATCCGTATTATATATGCCGCCATTCACGATGCCGACTATCGTCGGAGCCGTTTGATCAATGGTGAAACCAACTGTTGTTTTGTTTCCGGCAGTATCGGTTACAGTTAAAATATAAACGCCATCATCCGCTATCGCAGTCCCGGATGTATATGCCTCCGCCGTTCCGCTATCCTTTTTGAGTGTCGCCGTTCCCTCGTCAAATGTCGGCGATACCGCCACGTTGTACAGTCCGTCGTTGGTGATCACACCAATAACAGGCGCTGTCGCATCGATGGTTATCGCAAGCCCCGAGGAGACGGGGCTCTCGTTGCCCGCCGCGTCGGTCGCCTTTGCCGTAATTGTGCGGGAGCCATCGGAGAGAGCGGAGGAGGTAATGCTCCAGTTGCCGCTGCCATCGGCGGTCCCTGTGCCAAGAACCGTAGTTCCATCGTAAAGCCTTACCGTGCTGTTTGCTTCGGCAGTACCCGCAAACGTCGGCGTGGTGTTGTTTGTTATGTTGTCTGTATTCGACTTGCCGGTGTCTGAGCCGGCTGTCATGTCGGGTGCCGACGGTGCAGAGGGTGCCGCTGCATCCACCTTAACACCGGTCGCGCTTCCCACAGAATTGAGCGTCAGTTCGGCGTTGTTTCCGGCTGCGTCGCTCATGGTTCCGCCGTTGGCGGAAAGCACGACGACAGAAATCCCATCGCTGTCTGTGTCTCCAGTCTGAACTGTGTAACGAAACACCAGCGCCGTACTACCTGTGCCGGACAGATAAGCGGCATATCGGGTTACGCCTCCGATATCCAGCGCAATGCTCGGCGTGCCCGCCGTAGTACTTACATTTATGTTTTCAGTAAAGTTTACTGTAAAATCAAGGTTTTGTCCGGCAATGTATGTAGCGTTTGCCGGCACAGCTACGGAAGTGACAGCCGGGCCCGCGTTGTCGCCCACTGTAATAGTAAACGCCTTGTCGAAAGCCGCGCCGCCACTGTCCGTCGTGCGGATGTATACGTTGTAGGTACCCACAGACATGCCTGACGCATTATTGGCTCGCAGAGTTGAGCCTGAAATATTGAACAAGGAATTGTCTCTATTGTTCGTACCGTCACCGGTTGCCAGCGTATACGTGTAGGTCTGCCCGCTGTCCCTGTCCGTAGTGCCGAGCGCGCCAACCGCGGCATTGGCTCCGCCGCTTTGCCCAACAGAGTCGTTGCTGAGGGTAATGTCGGTCGGCGTGTCATTTGCCCCGGTTATATTAACCGTCAGCGCCGCATTGCCGGTTGCTCCGCCATTATCGGTGGCAGTTACTGTAAAAGTCTCGCTCTCATTTGCGGTGACGGCATTGATTGCAGCAGCGCTTGGGACAAAAACGAATTTGCCCTTATCTGCACCTGTGCTTACAACCCACAGTCTGCCGTAAACTCCATCCTTATACACGTCGTAGGTAACGCTATCGTAACTGTAGCTGCCGGCAGTACTTCCTGAAATGCCGTAAGAAGTTACGGTGCTGTCGGTATCGGTTGCTGAAAGCACTCCGGTAGCATTGGAAAACGTTTCGCCTATTGCTCCGTCTAAATAGGC
>MEFT01000148.1:7914-10327 GCA_001725215.1 Clostridium sp. SCN 57-10 | reverse complement strand
GCGCGAGCCCGACCACACGCAGACGCTTGCCATTTTGCGCGGCGTGCGCGCAAAATACGAGCAGCATCACGGCGTGGTCATATCAGAAGAAGCGATGGAAAGCGCCATCACGCTTTCCGACCGCTACATGACCGACCGTCGCCAGCCGGACAAAGCGCTCGATCTGCTTGACGAGGCGTGCGCTGCGGCACGCATAGACGGCGCGGCGGGCGTGCGGCGGGACGACATCGCACGGGTGTGCGGCGCGGTGGCGGGTGTGAACGTCACCGCTGTGCGTGAGGATGAGCGTCAGCGGCTTGCACGGCTTGAAGCCGAGCTTGGCCGGCGTGTAGTGGGGCAAGAGCAGGCAATACGCGCTGTTGCGCAGTCGCTGCGCCGCGCGCGCTTGCTGCCGCGCGGCGACCGCCGCCCCTGCGGGTCGTTTCTGTTCTGCGGACCGAGCGGTGTGGGTAAAACCGAGCTTGCCCGCGCGCTTGCCGACTGTGTGTTTGCCGATCCCGAAGCGCTCATTCGCCTTGACATGTCAGAGTTCCGCGAGCCTCATTCGGTGGCGAAGCTGATCGGCTCGCCGCCCGGCTACGTCGGGTTCGGCGAGGGCGGACGGCTGACGGAAAGCATCCGCCGCCGTCCGAGCAGCGTGGTGTTGTTTGACGAGGTGGAAAAAGCGCACCCCGATGTGCTCGACCTGCTGCTGCAAATTTTGGACGACGGCTTTTTGACCGATTCGGAGAGCACGCGCGCATATTTTTCAAGCGCAATCGTCATTCTTACCTCAAACGTCGGCCTTTCGCAGCTTGCGGCGCGGCAGGCAGGTTTTGGCGACCGCTCGCTGAGCGATGCGCGCGCCACCGTGATGGCGCAGGTCAAGCATTCATTCCGTCCAGAGCTGCTAAACCGTATCGATGAAACCGTTGTGTTCACATCGCTCGGCGAAGACGAGCTGTGCTCCATCTGCCGCCTGCTCATCGACGAAAGCGCTCAGCGCTTTGCGGCGGCGGGGCTTACCCTGCAGGTGTCGGACGATGCGGTGAAAAAGCTGTGCCGCAGCGGACATGACCCGCTGCTCGGCGCGCGGCCTTTGCGGCGTGCCGTCGTTTCCCAGATCGACGATAAGTTGTGCGCCAAAATGCTGGACGGCACACTGAAGCGAGGAATGACAGCTTTTGTAAATGATTGCGACATCGATTGACGGGCACCCTGCCGCGTGCTATGATAGAAATATCAAATAAGCGGAAGGTGTTTATATGAAAGCCTATGATATGATTCAGAAAAAGGAAGTGGAGGTCACCCGTAAGGAGCTGATCAACCTGATGTGCAACAACAGGCAGGTCGATCTGAAATTCAGCGAAAAGCATACCGATTCGGATGGATACCTCACTTGGGACGCGGAAAATTGGACAAGCGTTGACGGCAAGCGGTTCATTCGCAGCTATTCGCTTGCGGGACGCGTCTTGCGCGACTTCACGGCGCACAACATCCACGACCTTGAGGCTTATTTTTTCCCTGATGAGGCCGCAAAGGTAGAAATCAACTGAAATAGATCGAAGGGGGATGCCATGGCATCCCCCTTTTATATGATTTGGAGCGTTCGCTAGCTTATTTAAGCAAATGTAAGCATGCGCGACAAACTTTCACCGATGCGAACCTGTCCCTCGGCGTTTGGGTGGATGCCGTCGATGCAAAATAGGCTGCACGGGTCGTGCTCTGCGAAAGTGCCGCGTACATCGAGCAGCGGAAGCCCAAGCTCGCGCGCCACACGCGCGTTAATTTCGGAATAGATGCCGTGGTAGGCACCGATGCGGTCAACGCTGCCCAGCCAACGCAAAATGTTGGCCGCGCTGTTGCCGCGCGAGACAAAGTCGAAATACCGCTGCGAAACAATAGGCGGCAGCGTGCAGAGCACGGGCGTAATGCCCGCGCGCGCCACACGCGCCAGCGCTTCGCGCAGGCGCTGCTCAAAGCGCTCGGGCGGTGTTTTGGAAAAGTGCTCGCTGTCGGGTGTACAGCTGATGCTTGTCCAATCGTAGTCGCTGTCGTTGCCGCCAAACTCGACCACGGCATATTCGGCGGTAACGCCGCGCGCCAGATCTTTTTCAATCTGCGCAATGCCGCCATCTATCGTCAAGCCGAGGTGTGCGCGGTTTACCACCTCAATGCCCAGACGCTGCGCCACGATGCTGGCAGCCGAAACGCGTGCAAGTGTATAGCGCTGTTGTGCCTCATCATAAACCACGCCCTTTGCAACCGAATCTCCCCAAAGGATGACGCGCTGCGGCTTATTCATTTTCAAACACCTCTTAATATAGTTTTCAAAACTAGATTAACATTAGTAATGAACGATGTCAAGCGAAGAACGCAAAAATATATTGACTGCGGCAAAATGATATGGCAAGATGAACATGAGGTGACGGAA
>MEFT01000148.1:0-7908 GCA_001725215.1 Clostridium sp. SCN 57-10 | reverse complement strand
AACGAGCATGACGCTCTGAAGGAAACGCGCGCCTTTACTCCGCCGACATGGGACGCGCTGCCTGACATCGAGCTTTATATGGATCAGGTGACGGGGTATCTGAACCGGCAGCTTTACGCGTTTGACGGCACCGGTGTGACACCCAGCATGGTCAACAACTATGTGAAAAACGGACACATCGACCGCCCGGAAAAAAAGAAATACAACAAGCAGCAGATTGCGTCTCTTTACATGCTGTGCGGGCTAAAAAGTGTGCTGGCGCTGCCTGAAGCGGCGCTTTTGCTCGAAACGCTCGGCCTGCGCGATGGCTGCGCTGAGCTTTATGCCGACTATACGGCGCTGCAATGCGCTCTTGCGGACGAGCTGGCAGGGCAGACCGAGGGGGCAGATAAGCGCGAACTGGCGCGCAGGGCATTGGCGCTTTCGGTGCGCGCCGCGGCCGAACGCACCGCCGCGCAGCATATCATTGCGCAGCTCGGCGCGAAGAAGGAGGAGCAAAAATGAAGTTCCGACTCAGACCAGTCGATCTGGCCGACGCGCCTGCCATCAACACGCTGCGGCGCATGCCCGGCATCTTTGAAAACACGCTTGGTATGCCCTCCGAGCGCATTTCCCAAAACGAGGATTTTCTTGCGTCGCTCGATCATAACGACCATGAGTTCGTTGCGGTGATTGATACCGAAGACGGCGAGCAGGTGATCGGTATGGCGGGTATCGCTATTTTGCCACGCGCGCGCCTGCGTCATTCGGCGACGTTCGGAATCCTGGTGCACCCCGATTGGCATGGCTGCGGCGTCGGAACGGCGCTGATTACGGCGTGCCTCGATCTGGCAGACAACTGGCTGCGCCTTGTGCGCGTCGAGCTGACCGTCTATCCCGACAACGAGCGAGCCATCCGCCTGTATGAAAAGCACGGCTTCGTCGTAGAAGGGCGCAAGCGTAAGGCCGTCATTCGCCACGGTGAATACATCGATGAGCTTCTGATGGCGCGCGTGCGCGACGGCGAGGCAGGGCGATGAATGCCCAATATAATGTGATCGCCGTACTTGACGAAGGGTGTGAGCACGTGCTCATGTGCAGACGCAGCAATACGGAGAAGACGGCGTCTGCGCCGCCTATCGCGAGCTTTGGGAGGAGACGGGCATCGCAAAAGAGGATATAGGTCTGGTTCACCTGATGGACTTCACCTATCATCTGTCCGACGTTAGGCTTGAGGTGTATGCCGGGCGGCTGCGCAGTGAGGTGGCGGTGCACGGGGAGGAAAACGAGCTTGAATGGATCGCCGTCGGGCACGATTTCTTCGATATGGCGAGGTTTGCGGGCGAGGGTAATATCGGGGCCACATCATGAAGCACATCTGGCTGAGCCGCGATATGCTGCCGCGATAGCATAAAAAACAGGCTGACGCATGATGCGTCAGCCTTTGGTTTTTTGAGTGTCAGTGTCGAACAGCGTCCCGGCCGGAGGGACAACTATTTTTGAGGAGTGGCAACGAGGAAGCACATGTCGTTCAGCTCCTCCTCGGGGAAGAAATCGTAAAATGTGAAGTTGTACAGAAACCGCTCCGCTCCATAGACGCCGTAGCCGTCCTGGTTGTGGTCGGTCGTGTCATACGCATCCGCCATGATGATGACGTCATCCTGCGTGGTCTCGGTACCCATCGTGTCGTAACCGATGATGACCTGCCAGTGTCCGCCCCAATCGTTCCAACCGACCATGATCGGCTTGCCGGACTTCAGCGTCTCTTGGATGAAGTCAAGGGTGAATACGTCGTGCACGGTGTCTACACAGTCAAACGTGGAGTAGAGGTCAAAACCGCCCACGCCCTCAAAGATTTGAATGGCCTGGCGAAGGCTGGTTGCAGCCGCGTCCAGTCCGTTCGAACGGAACTCCGCCAGCGTGCTTTCGTTGTATTCGCCCAGAGCGTCATACCAGTTGAGGATCATCAGCGAGCTTGCAACGCCGCAGCTCCATTCGCTTGTCTGCTGCAGAGTCTCAAAGTTCGTAAGGATAGTAAGCGTATCGTTCGATTCCATGTTGTAGAAATCGAGGGTGGAGAAATAGGGGCTGTTTTGGTGATCGCCTGCGCGTTCCACGCTGTCTGCGCCATACTCGGGGTCGAGGTCGGTGCTGTAGGGGATTTTCATCTCGGACGAATAATTGCCGCCCGCGGCATTGGTCTGCGGAGCGGGCGCCGTCGTCTCAGGAGTTGCGGCGCCGGCCGCTTTTCCACAACCCGTCAGCAAAAGGAAACTTGCAAGAATCAATACAATCAGTTTTTTCATCGTGTAACCCACTTTCAAAAAAATAATTGTACCTGTAACAGAAACAAGCCTGCCTTAGATTGCATTATTTATTGTTGAAGCGATTCCATATCCTTCATTTTATTTATTCAATTTCCGGTCGTTTTTGAGTCTATATAGTAATTTGTCTGTTTGTGACAGGAACGGTCTACTTTTAATACTCTCATGTTGTTTTATACAAGTACGGTCAAGTACGGCGGGGATGTCCCCCGAAAAACCCGCGGACGCAAGCGTCCGTGTCATATAAGCTTTGAGCCGCCCAGCGGCTCCGACATGAGGTCATGGATCATTCCATGCTTGTGCTCCGGCCGATCCTCCTTTCCGACACGCAGAACATTATAACAAATTCCGCGCAGGATACAAGAGTTTTTTGAAAAAAGAAAAACGGACGGCGAACCGTCCGTTTCTGTTTGCGTATAAAGCCGCAGACCTAAGCCTTATGCTTTTACTTTCTTGCGCGAGCGGCGCACGCGCGGGCGCTTGGGATCGATGCGGTTGTTGCGCACAAGCCAATCGACGGTGTCGCGCATGGTTGCCTCCATGGCGCGCACGGTATAGCCGAGTGCGCGCGCGGCTTTTTCATGGCTGAAGCGCGCGCCCGATGAAAGCACCATCATCGAGTAACTGGTGAAAAGCGGCGGTTGACGTTTCATACGGTAGTAAAGCTCGGCGAGCGGTGCGGTTGCTTTGGCAAACCACATGGGTAAAATAGTTCGTATTTTTTTTCGCCCCGTTAGCCGACTGACACAATCGAGCAGTGTAAGCGCGGAATAGTGATCGCCCGAGAGGATGTAGCATTCGCCGCACTCGCCGTGCGCGGCGGCGAGGAGAATGCCGTTCGCTACGTCGCGCACATCAACGAAATCGTATCCGCCGCGAATGCAGGCCGAAAGAGAGCCGTTGAGATAGTCCACGATCATTTGTGTCATGTGGCCGCGCCCGTAATCATTCGGTCCGACAATGCCGGAGGGGTGCACGACGCAAGCGTTAAGTCCGGCGCGCGCGCGATCGAGCACATATTGTGTGGCCTCAGCTTTTGTCTTGGCATATAAGCCGACGACGCGCGTGGGGTCAAAATAGTTGATTTCCCGCGTGACCGCTCCGTGCGGCGCGTCGGGAATGGCGTGTACGCTGCTTACGTGTACCAATCGATGTACGGCATAGGCCTCACAGAGATCGACGATGTTTTTCGTGCCGAGCACATTGACTTCATAAACGCGCCGGTCATAGCGAGACGCGATGGAAACGATGCCCGCGCAGTGAAAGACGACGGCTTCATCGCCGTCCGGCAGGGAGAAAAAAGGAAGCAAAGAGGCGCGGTCACGTACATCGCCGCGAAAAATCTCAACGGGCAGACCGCAAAGCGGCAAGTCGCTTTCGTTGGGCAGCAGCAACGCGCGAATGGCGGTGCACCCTGTTTCGGCAAGGCGTCTGACGATGGAGTTTCCCAAATGCCCGGCGGCGCCGGTAACCAGATAGACGGTACCCACGGAGATTCCACGGAGATTCCTCCGTTATTTTGATTATCTAACTATAGTGTAGCACGTCGTACAGCGGGTGTCGAGGCGAAATTGTAAATTTTTCCGATACCATTCGTAAAGAATCGGCAAAGTCGATTGCATGCTGACAAGCAGTGTGTTACAATGACGCCAAATTATTCTGAGAATACGGAGGTATGAATATGAGCATTTGTATGAAGTGCGGCACGAATGCCGAAGAGGATGCTCGCACCTGTACGTTTTGCGGTGAGCCTCTGGGTGATGACCGGCCTATGGATCCCGCAGAAGAAGCGATTCCGAACGGAGAGGGCACCGAAACGGTGTCCGAAGAAGCGGCTCTGCCGACCGAAAAGGAAAGTGTGATCGGCATCATTCCACCAGCAGGGTCACCTGAAAAGCGGCAGACGCCGCCCGCGCCTGCCGACCCGACAGACGTCAGGCCACTTTCGGTCTGGGGCTTCGCATGGTCGCTTTTCGTGATGCTGCTGCCTGCAGTCGGCCTTGCGGTAGCGCTCTTTTGGGCGTTTGGCGGCACATATCGCGTCAATCGCCGCAATCTGGCGCGCGGTATGCTGGCGGCATGGTTTGCGCTTACGGTTATCTTCGTAATGGTGCATCTGTGCGCAGGACCGCAAATCGCGGATATGCTTCGCGGCATGCATGCATGGCGATATCGGTAAGCTTGCAAGTTTCTTCATTAAAAACGGCGCCTGTGATATCACAGCCGCCGAGTTGTTTTATTTCAGCAAAAAGGCGTTTCGCGCAGAGGGGAAAGTGTGCGCCGGGCACTGCTCTTTTTGATTTTTTGCATATTATCCAGCCATTCGGAGGACAGCAGACGATAACTATCCTGCGCGTACTCGCTGAAAAGCGCAATTTTTTCTGGCGGCAGTGTACGAAGATCGTACTGCTCAGAAAGCTCCTCCCAAAAATGGTAGAGCGTGAGCAACAGATCGGTAAATTCGTCGCGATCGGTCAGCGACGGACTTTCGAGCAGCTGCAGGAAAAATGCGTGGTGCTTGTTCAGATGGTAGTGAACGGCGAAAAAGTCGAGCTTCTCGGCGTCCAGCGCAAAGCTGTAAGAGCGCAGGAACTTACGCGCGCTTTCATACTCCGGCGCTTGCCATTCTTCGCGCACACTCATGGCGGGGATGAGCCGTTTGCGGTAATTATCGCAGGTGAGAAAATAGCGAATCATGTCCGCGCCGCAGTCGCGGAAAAATATGCTCTGAAGAATGCAGATCTTGCCCTGATTATCGTTTTCGTGCGTACGCTCCACCATGCGTTCGAGCACAAGCGAAACGAGAACGACCTCTAGAGGGAGAAATGCAATGTCAGACACAAAGAAGATGCCGATATGGTGTGCGTCGCGAAAAATGAGGTAGTGCAGGCCATACATCGCGGCGGTTGCAAGCAGCATGGCAGGGATCAAAACACGAACGGGAATCTTTTTTTTCATATAACACCAGCCTTCTAAAAATACGTACAACATGGTATTTTGCTGCCTTGCGGCTACAAAACACCTGAAAAAATCATAACAAATCCGCTTTGGCTTGTCAAGAAAAGCAAAATAAATGGGTATATTTTATACGCCGCTTGCGCTGATAGGCAAAAACGTGTAAACTGAAAAGCAGATATCATGCGGAAAAGGGGAACGGTTATGAAAAAAATCGGATTCATCGGAGCCGGGAATATGGGCGGCGCGCTTATTCAGGCGGTATGCGCGGGAACCGACCCGCGCGAGGTGATCATCACGGGGCTGACGCTTGAAAAAGCGCGCGCGCTGGCTTCGCCGCTCGGCTGCGCGGTGGCTGAATCAAACATAGAGGTCGCCCGCGAGGCGGAAATCGTTGTCCTCGGCGTAAAGCCACAGGTCGTGCCGGCCGTGATGGCAGAAATTGCACCCGTGCTTGCCGAATGCGTGCGGCGCGGCGAGCCGAAGTTGCTCGTATCCATCGCCGCCGGATTGACGACCGATACGTTGCGCGGCTATACGCCTGATGTTTCGCTGCCCGTCATCCGCCTGATGCCCAATATGCCCGCCGCCATCGGCGAGGGGATGATTTTGGTCGCATCCGACAAGGGCGGCGCGACGGAGGAGCAATATACGGAGCTGCTGCATCTGCTGCGCCACGCGGGGCAGTTTGACCGCCTGCCCGAAAAGCTGATTGACGCCGCCACCGTGCCGGCAGGCTGCGCCCCGGCCTATGCGGCGCTGTTTATCGAGGCGCTGGCAGACGGCGCGGTCATGGCGGGCGTGCCGCGCGCCAAGGCATACCTCTACGCGGCGCAGGCTGTCAAGGGCGCGGCGGCCATGCTGCTTGAACGTGGGATGCACCCCGGGGAGCTGAAGGATTTGGTCTGTTCGCCGGGTGGCTCGACCATTGCGGGCGTCGCGGTGCTCGAACGCGGCGGTCTGCGAGGTACGGTCATCGACGCAGTGCTCGCCTCCTGTGCCCGCAACGCAGAGTTGGGCAAGCAGTAATCATAATTTGAAATGAATTCCGCACGGGCTGCCGTGCGGAATTTTTATTTCAAAAAGCTCTTGACAGTTGAGCCGATGTTCAACTATACTAATAACAGTTGAACAGTTGCTCATATGTTCAAATGACGGAGGTATCTTATGCACGACGACGCGATTTTCTGCGAGGGAAACTGTGTTCACGAAGATGCGGCGCGCACGGTACGCGAAAAAATGCCGTCAGACGAAGTGTTTGCGCGGGTGACCGGCTTTTTCAAAATGCTGGGCGACGGTACGCGGGCACGCATCATCTGGGCGCTTGACGAGCGCGAGCTGTGCGTCTGCGATCTGGCAGCCGTGCTCGGCATGACAAAGTCGGCCGTTTCACATCAGCTCAGCATTCTGCGGCAGGCAGAGCTCGTCAAATTTCGGCGTGAGGGAAAAAACGTGTTTTATTCGCTGATGGACGAACACGTCAAAGGTATGTTTGAATCAGGCATGCTGCATATCCATTAAATCAATGATACGGGGGACATAACAATGAAGAAAGATTTTGCATTACAGGGGCTTGACTGTGCCAACTGCGCCGCGAAGGCAGAGCGCGCCATCGCTAAAATCCCGGGCGTAACAAACGCCGGAATTAATTTTATGACGCTGAAGCTGCGGCTTGAGTATGACGAAACCCGCGAAAACGAGATTCTTACCGCCGTGCAAAAGGCGTTTGACAAAGTGGAGCGCGGTATCACGATGAAAAAGGCGTAAGGAGGGGTTTTGATGAAACGCACCCTCTGGCGTATTCTGGCAAGCGCAGCGTTGCTTGCCGCGGCGCTGCTCGTCGGTGAGCAGCTTGCATGGCTTGGGCTTGCGCTCTACATCGCGGCGTATCTGACCGTCGGCGGAGACGTCGTATGGAGCGCCGTGCGCAACATTCTGCGCGGCCAGGTGTTTGATGAAAACTTCCTCATGTCGCTCGCCACGCTGGGGGCGTTCGCCGTCGGCGAATACCCCGAGGCTGTCGGTGTCATGCTGTTTTATCAGGTAGGCGAGCTGTTTCAAAGCTATGCGGTGGGGCAGTCGCGCAAATCGATTGCCGCACTAATGGACATTCGCCCCGACTACGCCAATGTACGGCGCGGCGGCGAGCTGATACGTGTCGAACCCGACGAGGTGCAGGTAGGCGATGTCATCGTCATCCGCCCCGGCGAGCGCGTACCGCTTGACGGCGTTGTGCTTGAGGGCGAGTCATCGCTCGACACGGCGGCGCTGACGGGCGAATCGGTTCCCCGCGACGCGGGAGCGGGCGCAGAGGTGCTGAGCGGCTGCATCAATTTAAGTGGCGTGCTCACCGTGGAGGTACGCCGTGTTTACGGCGAATCGACCGTGAGCAAAATTCTTGATCTGGTTGAAAACGCCAGCTCGAAAAAATCGAATTCCGAGCGTTTTATCACGAAATTTGCGGCGGTTTATACACCCACCGTCGTCATAGCAGCCGTGCTGCTTGCCGTCATTCCGCCTCTTGTGCTGCAAAATGGCAGCTTTTCGGCGTGGCTTTACCGCGCGCTGACGTTCCTTGTGGTGTCGTGTCCGTGCGCACTCGTCATTTCCATTCCGCTTAGCTTTTTTGGCGGCATCGGCGGCGCGTCGA
>MEFT01000147.1:4199-5708 GCA_001725215.1 Clostridium sp. SCN 57-10 | reverse complement strand
GAGATGGACGGCAAGACCATAGGACAACTCAGTGAGATCTGGGGAATACCGGTTCCCGAGGCGATCATGGATGCGCTGGTGCGCACACACTGTGAGGCCGAGTGCATTATGTTTACGATGGATCAGCAGGATGTATTGTGGCTGCTGGGGCAAGAAGATCTGGGCATCGGTTCCGATGCCTCCTGCCGCCCCTTTGACCCGGCGGCCAGCATCGGCAGGCCGCATCCCCGTACCTACGGGACATTTCCGCGGTTTTTGCGTATGTGCCGTGAGCATCATCTGTGCTACATCGAAACCGCAGTACAGCGCATTACCCAAAAGCCCGCCGAAATCGTGGGGCTGAAGGATCGCGGCGTGCTGCGGCCCGGTTATATAGCTGACATCACGGTTTTTGACCCATCGACCATTGCCGATACCGCGACCTATGACGAACCGTTTCAGAAGCCCATCGGTGTGCGGCATGTAATAATGAATGGCCGCTTTGCTCTGCGCGACGGTGTGCAGACGACAGCACGGCTGGGTCACTATCTGCTAAAGCCGAATCTCTATGGAGACTGAATCTCTGCTCTTTAAACTGTCCTATCGCTTAAAGAACCCTTGTAGTACGCCTACAAGGGTTCTTTCTTATTACATAGACGATTAGGTTGTATGCCATGCCTGACATTTTTGCAAAAATTTTTGTGTGGCTGCGCGCTCTTCCGATTCCTTTGCGCCTTTCCTACCCATGCGGTCACAATAGCTTAAAAGCGCGATTTCGCGGACATCCGTGTCGCGTTTCATATCCTCCATCTGGGCAAACGGCAAATGTTTCAGCACAAAAAACGGCTGCATATGATACCTCACAAGCATCACTACGTGCTGCGTCAGCTCCTTATCTTCTGTTAATGCTAACAAAAACTCTTGCGCAAGGCGCATACCTGCTTTATCATGGTCATATGATGTGATCCTTCCGTTTCGGATGCTTGTGGTGTCGGGCTTTCCGATATCATGCAGAAGTGCCGCCCATAAAAACGCCTGTGCATCACGGCTCTGGGCTCGCACTTTTGCCGCCTGATCGACCACCAGACAGGTGTGCCTCCATGCGTTCCCTTCCGGATGATGAACCGGGGATTGCGGAGTGTCCCAAAGTGCCGCAAGCATTGTAAACGGATAGGAGGAAAGCGCACCGTTTGTACGCAGCGCGTCAAGATAAATGGACGGCTGCGCATCTTCAAGCAAATGACGGTTGATTTCTTCAAACTGTTCTTTGGGATTCAAGAAGCATTACCGCCTTGTATTCGGGCCGAGCGATTCTTTTTTCACATTATGCTGCTTGTTCCCTTTTTTGCGCGCCGCATCCATCCGCTCTTTTGGATTCAAATTTTCTTCCTGCATTTCAAGCACCTCCGCTTTTATTGTTTCGGTTTTCTTTGCCGCTATACGAAAAGATTTTTAACAATCGGTGTAAATCTAAGCTTCCGAATCACACTATCATTGGGTGACTTAAAATGAAAAAAGAACAAAAATTCA
>MEFT01000147.1:0-4169 GCA_001725215.1 Clostridium sp. SCN 57-10 | reverse complement strand
GTATGTATCCGCAGCTCAAACAGCAAGCCTCGAGCACCCGGATGCGCCAGCTGCTGCATTGCGAAGCGGCCACACGCGAGCAGCTTCGCCGTCTTGAGGCGCTTCCCTCTCACCAACTTCAGGGCTACCGCGCGGTGCATGATCGCTATACTTCTCTTCTGAGTGACATTTCGCGGCGTTTGCTCGAGCAGCATAATCGAAAAAATAAAACGAATTATGACTTTGACCGCATTGTCGCGGAGGACTACGCGGGCTATCTCCGATCGGGCATCTTGTCTGTGCTCGTGACCGAGCATATACCCAAGCTCATCTCCGCAGAGTTTCGCCGCCTGCTTCCTGCCCAGCCGCAGGACGAGTATCCTGCGGCACGCCGCCGCACGCGCAAGTATTACCTTCATCTGGGGGACACCAACACAGGAAAGACCTATCACGCCATAGAGCGTCTCAAACAGAGCGGCAGCGGGCTTTATCTTGCCCCGCTTCGCATTCTCGCGCTTGAAAATTACGAGCGTCTTAACCGCGAGGGCGTTCCATGCAGCCTGCTCACCGGCGAGGAAGAGATCCGTGTAGAGGGCGCAGTGCATATGTGCTGCACAGTGGAAAAAGCAAATTTGGAGCAAAGGTATGACGTTGCTGTCATCGATGAAGCGCAGCTTGTCGGCGACAGTCAGCGCGGTGACGCATGGACAAGAGCCATTTTGGGTCTGAACTGCCCTGAAATTCATCTTTGCGGGGCGCGCACAGCTCACAATCTGCTGATACAGATGATACGTGACTGCGGAGACGAGTATGAGTACAAAGAATATCACCGTCTCGTTCCGCTTCAGATGGAATTCACCCCAGCAAAGGTGGCATCCGCTGGACGGGGTGATGCATTCGTCGCTTTTTCCAAGCGCGGCGTACTGGCGCTTTCCAATGCATTAACACAGCGCGGCGTTGCAAACAGCGTGATTTACGGCGATCTTCCGCCCGAGGTGCGCAAGCTGCAATATGAAGCCTTCACCAGCGGCGAGCATCCTGTTTTGGTGGCTACAGACGCCATCGGTATGGGTGTAAATCTTCCCATTCGCCGCATGATCTTCACCGAAACGGAGAAGTTTGACGGCGAGTCTTACCGCTTTCTGACGACGCAGGAGGTAAAACAGATTGCCGGCCGCGCAGGGCGCATTGGCATCTATGAAACCGGCTATATCACCGCACTCGACGAGCGCAGCATCTTTCTCATCGACGAAAGACTTCGCTCCGAGGACGAGCCGGTCGAACAAGCTGTCGTGGGGCCGAGCGAGACTATTTTGCAGATCGGTCTTTTACCCTTGCAGGAGAAGCTGGCGTTGTGGAGCACCGAGCCCGAGACCCTCCCGTACTACCGCAAACGAGATGTGCGCGACTCCATTTTGGTGCTCGACTTACTCAAGCAATACCGTTTGCCAGAGGCCGTACAGTGGCGGCTTATGCGCGTTCCGTTCGACATCACAAGCGACACGCTTCTGTCCCAGTTTTCAGAATATGCGCACCAGTGCTTTGCCGCACGCGCCGATACGCTTGCAAAACCCGAATGCCTTTGCAGTACCTGTTCGGAGTATGAGACTTATTACCAGCAAATCAATCTGTATTACTCCTTCTCCAAAGCTATGGCGCTACCACTTGATGAAGCATGGGTCACACAAGCACGTGCTCAAACGGCTCAGACAATCCAGTCTTTTTTAACCGTATACGAAACAAAGAAAACGCCACGTCGGCGCAATGAAAACAAAAAAAGCGCCTTCGGCTTATAAGCCGAAGGCGCTTTTTAACATGTAAACCCGAACTATTCAGACGCTTTTTTATCGCCCACGGAGAGCAGCAGGTTGAGCAGAATGCCGAAGATGGCGGCGCCGGCAATGGCCGGGCATTGCCATCCGAACAGATTGATCGAGCCACCAAGGCCGTAGTACACGCCGAGACCGATGGTGATCGTAGAGGCAATGACGGCAATGTTCTTAGAGGAGAACATGTCAACTTTCTTTTCGATCATAATGCCGATGCCCTGCGCGGCAATGGCGCCGAACAAATAGATTTCAAGCCCGCCGATGACAGCCTGGGGAATGCCGTAAATGGCCTGAATGAGCGGTGTAAAGCAAGAAACGATCATGGCAAACACCGATGCAAGAACAAGCACAGAGATGGAGAAAACTCTTGTAATCGCCATGGTGCTGATGTTTTCACCGTAGTTTGTGCCTGCGGGTCCGCCGATGAAACCGGTGACCATATCGCAGAGGCCATCGCCGATCAGGTTGCGATCGAGCAGGCTGACCAGGTCGTAACGACCCTTACCTTTTTTCTTTGCCACATCGTTGACGTAAAGATCAATCTGATAGATATGAGCTGTAGACTCGGGAATGGTTGCAATCGCGATTGGCATAATGGCAGCAACGGCAACCCACGAAATTTTGGGCAGCGAGAAGGCGGGCAGTGCAAAGATACTGCCGTTGCCGAGCTGCCAGCTCGAGAAGGATGTAATCGCTTCGGAGGAAATCGCGCGGAACAAATTGTGGTCTGGTCCGCCGATCAACAGGATGAGACCCGCAAAGCCGCATCCCACGGCCGCGCCGAGCAGCAGCGGCAGCTGACCCAAAAAGCCTTTTAAATAGCGGGAAAACAAAATGGTGGACAAGAGCGTAACCATGGCAACCGCAAGTCCCCAGCCTGTCGGACCGGCAAATGAAGCCGTTACCGCCGTCGCGTCGCCCATTGCGCTGCCTGCAAGCGTCAGGCCGATAATCATCGCCACAGGGCCGGTGATGGTCGGCGGCAAAACTTTTTCAACCGCCTTAGGTCCGCTGACGCGCACAAGAACGCCCGCGAGAATGGAAACAAGGCCTGATGCGATGATGCCGAATTGCGCCATTTGAATGCCATGCATCGGAAGAACGGACACATCACCCCCAAGGGCAACCCTTTCAATGCCTTGTGCGGCCATCAAGCCGGAGATTGCTGAAAGGTATGAAAAGCTGGAGCCGTAGTAAAGCGGGATTTTACGGCCTGTGATCAGAATAAAGCAGATGGTAGCAAGTCCCGATGCGAAGATAGTAGTTGAAACATGAAATCCTGTAATCAGCGCAACGGTAACCGTTGCCGGGAACATAACAACAACCTGTTGAATGGCATAAAGCAACAGCTTTCCAAACACAGGCCGTTCGTCGGGCAGATAGCCCACTCTTTGGTTGTTCATAGTCTCCTATTCCCTTTCTTTGGTTGGATTCACTTGATAGATCCTGCGTTGACCCGGAAAAAATAGACGAGGCGTCAAAAATGGTCGTTACGCACGTTTCCGCGCACCACGCCCGGTAAGGCGTGATGCGCGGAAAGCAGGAATGTTCGCTTACAGCAGTGCAAGCAACACAAAGTTCAGGATGAACAGAATGGTCGCGATCCACAGGATCGGATGCACGCTCTTCGCTTCCTTCTTGCAGAGCTTCACGATGCAATAGAAAATGAAGCCGGCGGCAATGCCGTAAGAAATGTTATAGCAGAGCGCCATGAAGAGGCCCGAGAAGAACGCCGGAACAGCTTCGTTCAGATCGGTCCACTTGATCTCGGCAAACGACGAAAGCATCATGATGCCGACCATAACAAGCGCCGGAGCGGTAGCCGCAAACGGGATTGCGCTAACAAAGTTGGCAAGGAACGCACTCAGCGCGAAGCAGAGAGCCACGACAACGCTCGTCAGGCCGGTGCGTCCGCCGGCGCCAATACCAGCTGCGCTTTCCACATAAGTCGTTGTGTTGGACGTTCCGAAAATGGCGCCGATCGAAGTAGCGGTTGCGTCGGCAAAGAGCGCCTTGTCCATCTTCGACTTAAAGCCGGCGCTGCTTTCCATAGACTTTTCATCATCTTCGCTGAAGATGCCGCTGCGGCGGCCGGTGCCGATGAAGGTACCGATGGTATCAAACGTATCGGAGAGGCTGAACGAGAAGATGGTGATGAGCACGAGCGGAATCTTCGATCCGTCGGCAAACAGCGACCCCAAGCCCGCTTTTGTGAAAATGGCGCCGAACGTGGACGGAAGCGCCGCGCACGCATCGGCAAAGCTGACGGTGTTCTGCGGGGCGGTGACGCCGAGCGGAATGCCGATCAGCGTGGTCACGATGATGCCAATCAGAATCGCGCCCTTTACCTTGAGCAGCTCA
>MEFT01000146.1:4216-6891 GCA_001725215.1 Clostridium sp. SCN 57-10 | reverse complement strand
AGCCTCACGCTTCGTTGCAAATGTTTTTCTGACGCGGTCAGGCCTGTACATCCCGGACCCGTCGGAGATCCATCCCACTGTTTTTGACGCGCAATACCCGTATTTAGTTTTATACACGCTTCCTTGCCCGTTTTCGCGCTTTTTACGAGTGTGTTGCTTCGCGGTAGTACTTTTCCCGCAGGCGAGACAAAACAAGCTCTCGTCCGGGATGTCGGTCCCGCATTTTGCGCATAACATAATAAAAGCCCTCCTTTACAACCCGAAACGGGTATGGTAAACTAAGGGCAGATTTGTGGGTTCAAACACAATCTACCCTGCAAAAGAGATCCGTTCGGTGCTGGTAACACCGGGCGGGTCTTTTTTTATTTGCTACGCTGTGACAAATTTCAATGCGGAGTGCTTTGACTTACCCTGCCATATCACTCGAGTTAAATGTCTCTATTACCGCTCCTGAATCGGCATTGATAAAGTCAACACTCACATTTTCAACGGTTTCTCCACTGAATGCGGCATACATTCCGCTTAACATATAAAACCCAAGAACAGAAGTAGATTCGACGATGCCCAGTTCTTTCGATGTGGTTGTGACGACAAATTTCGTAAAGCCTTGCTCCGCCTTGATGTCTGTGACAGTTTCATATCCTTCTGATCCAACCATTGTTTTTAGGTTTTCGTTTATAGAATCCGAAATCTGATCCAAAAGCTGTTTGTGTTGCTTTTTCGACATTGTATATGTTGCGCTTCCATCAGCGTTCAAGGTGATGGAATGAATATCAGAATCTTTCGCTTTTGCTGTCAGCTCTTCTTGTGTTGTCTCTCCAACAAAGTCGGCCGGAATGGTGATAGAAACATCAAACACCCCGCTGTCCACCTCGATATTACCAATCGCGCTAAGGTCTGCAGCTCCCGTAGTGTTTGTAGTGGCTGATGTTGTAGGCTGTGGGATGTTCTGGGTTGTTATGTTTGCTTCTGACGTTTTACCACACGCCGCTAGATAAAACGCCATATTTACAACAATTGCTACTGCAACAAATCGCTTCATTTACGTATTTCCCTCCATATCCTTGTCCCGTATTGCTTTTTCTATATCTGCCCGCATACACAAGTGGTTTTCCGTGAAAAAGGTGCACGCCTAAGGAGATGCCATATCTTTCTCCAAACAGCGGCTTCAATAATCCCATAGCGCTCATATGACCTATCTATAAACTATGCGTGCGCCCGTCACATTAAAAATATAGCTCGTCCGCCTAGCTGATGGCCTATGTCAAAAATTTTGTGAAGATTAGTGGAACGTGGGGCGATTATGCGTTTAAACGCTCATGGTTTTCGTAAGCTAACTCCTGAAGGTGTTTGTACAGGCCCTGAATATTGTACTTTTTTGGAAATTCATACTTTTTTGTGTCTGTTGATACGTTATTGACTTTGTAATACGGCGACGTGATGTAGGTAATATTGACCTCACTATCATCCAGTCCAAAACCAGCGGTTTCAGCTGACACATGAGTAATTGCGCCGAGATTAATTGAGTTTACCCGCATCTTTTGGCCTGTGGCACCCTGTTTGTCAAAGTCGATAATTCTTCTGTCGGTGATGATCATTACATCACGCACGAGTTTGAAGCCCAACTGGATTGCTTCGCCGTCCATTAGGTAGGCGCCATACTCCTGCTGCAGTTGCTCCGGCGACTGCTCACTCATGTTTCCGAGGATTCCCTGCATGACATTTCCGCTGAGTTTGTTCATGATACCCATAATGAAGCCTCCATTATATATTTCCGCACTTGGCGGATTAAAGCAAAGACTGAAAATGATTCTGTACGCGTTCCAGTTAATTAAAAATAAAGCTCGTCAGCCATATTCCCGTATGTGTACCAGCAGACGGCTTTTTTACTACCTAATCGTGCTTAAGAACGCGACCGCTTTTCCAAGCACTCTGACGTGGTTCAGTTCATCGCCAATATACTCCTGCGCTCTGACGGTCGGATTTTCGGCTCTTAACACCATGCGTCCTTCATCTGGATAGTAATACAGGCGTTTCAGCGTTACTTCCTCGTCTCGCACCACAACGGCGGCGATTTCTCCGTTTTCAACCGATTTTGACGAGCGGATATACACAATATCGCCGTCGAATATTCTGGCGTTTATCATGCTGTCTCCGCAGCAAGTAAGCGCGAAATCAGCCTTAACACCCTCCGGCAGCCAGGATGTGGGAGCCTTTTCCGATTGGTATGATATTTTTACCGGTGGGTATGCTTTGGCTTGTGCTCTCTTCTTCCCATCCCATCAAGTAGGCCGGTGTGGTTTGAAGTACGCGGGCGAGAGCCGCTATTTTGTCGCGCCGCATATTCTTAATATCGCCACTTTCCCACTTTCTCACCGTACTTTTGCCGACACCAACAGCATTGCCGACTTGCTCGAGCGTCAAGCCGAGACTATTTCGTAGTACGCGTATTTTATCACTCATCTCCATAAAATCACGACCTTTCCTCGCGGGTTTGTTCTTTATTGTTACTATATCACATGAGTGTCTTTTCTGCAACTATTTCTTCTGCATTCACATAAAAAGTTTCCTTTAGGACAAAAATGCGCTTGACATGCTTCTCGACATGAGGTATTATAAAAGTATCCTAAACGACACAAATGAAGGGGGGTGTACAGTTGGACAGAATTAGACTG
>MEFT01000146.1:0-4189 GCA_001725215.1 Clostridium sp. SCN 57-10 | reverse complement strand
AGCGGACGAATTGTGCCAGGCCGTTGGCATCAGCAAGTCCGCATACTACAGAAAATGCAAGGGCACAACCGAGTTCACGCAGAGCGAAATTCAAAAAATCGTCGATTTCCTTAATCTCGATACACCGATGGGCATTTTTTTACCGAAAAAGTGTCTTAAAAGAAACTTTTGAGTTCATCCATTCACGCAATCATACTATATTCGCCAAATTATGACAAGAGAGGAAGACGAAATGATAGATAAAAAAGAGCTTAAAACCATCGAAGGGATAGCGGCGATTCCGAGAGAATTTATTTTTGCCGAGGAAGCCGCCGCGTTTACAAGCCAGAACGCACAGTCTATCAGAATCCAGGCGAAAGAAGATCCGGCTAAGCTCGGGTACCCGGTAAGCGTATGCAATGGCGTTCTCATGATTCCAAAGTGGCCGTTCATAGCGTTCTGGACAGGGATCGGAAGGGAAGTGGTGTCATGACAACCCCCGACCTGCGGCCGCTGAGGCGCGCAATGGATTGGCACCGAGCCAAGCGCACCCTGCGCAAGATCGCCGTGCGGACAAGCTACACCCTTTCAGCGCTATGCTTCGTCGGGATGGTCATCGCCGGAGGCGACAGCGACTATCCGATCAAGGTCATCGTCGCCATCATGGTGGCATTCCTTGTCGGCATGATGTTATTTTACAAGCTGGCGGAGGTCTTGCGATGCACCCGACGGTAACAGCGCTCAACGCTCAACTTAGGCGGCTTGGCATATCTAACCGCGAGGCTGCAGATTTTATCCCGCTACATTACAACACCATACAGCGTACATTATCCGGCAAGATACCGCCGACCACGCATGTTGAAGAGGTCTTTCGCGAAACAGCAGAAAAACTCCGTACCACGAGCATCCGCCCGCAGAAGCAAGCCGTCTATGAAAAACTGCATGAGCTACATAAAAACGGCATACCACGGTTTCGCATTGCTGTCATGGCCGGCATCCCGCAAGGAGCGGTTGCGCAAATGATGCGCTGCGAAAAGGTAGCAGACAAGCTGTGGCTGACAGCCTATAAAAATTTAAATCGAGAAGGAGAAAGTAAAGCATGAAAGCAACTGGAATCATACGCCGCGTCGACGACCTCGGGCGCGTAGTCATCCCGAAAGAGCTTCGCCGCACATATGGCATCCACGAAGGAGATCCCCTTGAGCTGTTTACGGAGGATGGAGACCTCATTGTCATCCGTAAGTATGACATAACCCACGCTGTGTCGGATGTCGTCGCCCGGCTTAAGCAGTGCATCGAGGACAATCTCGATCTGCAGAACCGCGGCGCCTTCCTGCTGAAGGTCGCAGAGCTCGAGGACATGATAAAGCAGGAAGAGGAGCGCTTCCGTGCATAAAAAGCAAAACCGCCTGCGGAGCGGCAACTCCATCAGGCGGCAAGAACAAATATCCACTTACACTTTAACACAAAGAAGGAGACTTGTAAATGCCCACATTATATGAGATGACGCAGGACTATGACCGCGTCCTAAATATGCTTTATGACCCCGAGATTCCCGAGCAGGCTATCTTCGACACCCTTGAGCTGCTTGATACTGAAATTGAAACCAAGGCAGACGGTTATGCCAAGCTCATCCGTGAACTTGAAGTGTCCGCTGAAACCGTGAAAGCTGAAGCCGCGCGCCTTACCGAGCGTAAACGGTCGCTCGAAAGCAAGGCGAAGGCTCTGAAATCCAATCTGCAAGAGGCGATGCTCGCCGTAGGGAGACCGAAGATCAAGACAGCGCTCTTTAGCGTCTCTGTGCAAAACAATCCGACAAAGGTTGAAATAAACGATCTGCAAGCTGTGCTTAAGAATCGTCGGTTTATCAAGGCACGCAAACTGTCTGAAGATGACGTGGATAAAACGGCGATAATTGCTCGGCTGCCGCGACCGGGGCGTAAGCGTGGATAACTACCAGGTGCTGCGCGATACGAAATGCCCGGCGGTGCTCATCGAGCACGGCTTCCATACCAGCCGAGAAGAAGTGGAAAAGCTCAAGACGTCGGCATATCGCGACAAGTGCGCCGAAGCAGGCGCGCACGGCTTGTGCGAGCAGATGGGTGCAACGTGGGTGCCGGAAATGGGGCCGCAGGGCTTGCGTACTATCACACAGGACAGCGTAAAATACGCTGCTGTCGATGATCTTATCGAGATGATCAAACGGGTATAAGATGGCAGTGCCCCAGCCTATAGGCTGGGGCACTTTTGCGTGTTATACACATTAGGTGCAATTTGCGGTTTAACAAGCATAGAGAATATGCAACTATCCGAAGGATCAATCCCAGTCATTCTTTCTTCTGTTTATTCGCCTTCAGACTTGCGAGCGAGGACAAGAGGATTGGAATGATAATCACTGTGGATAGCATCTCAAAAAATCGCGAACAAGGATCTTCGCTCCCAAGTATATAAATAAAAGCATATCCAGTAATAACAGTTCCAGCACAGCTGTGACTTCGCAAAAACGCATCCCGCTTATTCTAATTCGTTCCGTTTCTAGAAGCCCACCAAGTCGCTTCGCGAGCCTTAGACTGCCAAATAATAACAGGTACGACACTGCATAATAACGTTCTTGAAAATGGGCTTTGATATGTGCGTAAAAAAATTCAACCGACAATCCCAATCTCTTGAAAAAGCCAACTTGTTCTGCTTTTTCATCTACATATTCTGCTATTTGGCGCAAAGCATTCTCTCGTTTACCACATTTTTCCTGCACGGCATTGATTTTTGCTTGAATCCGTTGTGAATCTTTTTTTTCAAAAGCGAAGGCAATTAGGCAATAAATATTAGAATAATAGCAGAATGCCATGGCAAGCACATAACATAAGACTAAGAGCAGGGATAGGATCAAGAGTACGGTACTTTGTGGCTTATAGAGATTTTGATACACAAACCCGACCGTCTTTTGCCTCGTCACTAAAAATTGAATCAAGCAAATAATCATTGGCAGAAAGACGGGATCAAGTAATTTTGAAATGGCATGGTTTTGAATGCTCTTCTTTGCTTGGAGATATAGTGCAAAAGCATTACACACTGTACTTAAGACAAAAATGATAGCAAAAAATGTGCAACAGAACAAAAACAAACGGATCTTCGTAGTCAAATAGATTGCACCAAGGATAAAAAGCACTGCACATAGAAATGCACCGGCAATTAGCCCATTGTATGAGACCGAGAGTTCTTTGCTGGACTGCTCCACAATATCATCAACGATATTCGGTATCTTCCCAGTCACCAGTAGGCTACACCGCTCCATGACAAGCAGACTGCACATTCCTCCTATTGCCGCACTTATAATTAACGCATCAGTCCAGATACGTATGTTCCGTTCCATCTCATCGGTAATTGTTGTTGCACCCAGGTACAACGATATAGCAAGAATAATAAGCAAACCAACGAAAGGTTGATATTTTATCAATGCACTAATCACTTTTCTAAGTCTCATGTTATCTCTCCTGCAGAAACGGCCTACCTATATTTTTCAGACTTCGCTTAATTGCTATATTCGGAATCGAGAAAAGTAAGTAATTGTCGATTAATTTCCAGTATACCAAACATTGGAACAAATGCAACCCTAAACATAATGAGGCCCTCCTGTGGGCTTTACAGAACGGGTATTGATTTTGCTTGTGGCGCAAGAGAATGGACAAGCCGTTCTCGAAGACGGTCAAAATAATAAACTTGACAAACCTTTATTCTAAGGGTATTATAGCCGATAGGGGTATGGGGTATATACCCGCCCGGACAAAAAGGGAGAAAGAATATGAAACAGTGTATTGATGTGGATGCCGTCACAAAACGGCTGAAACGAATCGAGGGACAGATACGAGGCCTAATAAAGATGGTTGAGGACGACAAGCCCTGCGAGGATATTCTTATTCAAATCGGATCGGCGAAGTCGGCGCTTCACAAGACCGGTCAGGTCATACTTGAGGGCCACCTGCACCATTGCGTGTTGGATGGCATCCATGACGGCAATGAAGATGAAACCATTAAAAAGCTGTCCTCGGCAATCGAGCAGTTTTCTCGCATTGTGTAGAGGGTGAGCAGATGAAAAAGACATTTGAGATATTATCCGGCCTTCCGGCAACCATTGTTGGCGGCGTGTTTCTGGCCGCAAGCCTCGTTATCATGTTGACGGGTTCCAGCTTCCCGGTAGACCCTGCCTGGG
>MEFT01000145.1 GCA_001725215.1 Clostridium sp. SCN 57-10 | reverse complement strand
GGAAAACGAGCCCGATCTTTCTGAAATTGACCAACAGGTGCGCGGGGCGCTCAATTTTGTGCCCGTCGGGCATATGGATGAGGTGATCGATGTTGTGTTCGGTCACGAGCTGAACGCACGCCAGCAGATTTCTGAAGAGACTGCTGTAGCCGTGCCACCCAAGCCGACATCATTGCCGGCAAGAGAGTATAGGTGAGCCGTGAAGCTTGAAAATGTTGTGTTCGTTCGCTCTGCTGTCGATGAGCGCGGCTTTCCGAACGACAGCCGGCGCAGGATCGTGTTTGCAGGGCGGTCAAACGTAGGAAAATCATCGACCATCAATTCGCTGACGGGTAAAAAGGGCTTTGCACGCGTCAGTTCCATGCCGGGCAAAACCGTTTTCGTCAATCTGTTTTTGGTCGATGACCGCCGCTGGCTCGTCGATCTGCCCGGCTACGGCTATTCCAAGACGTCGAAGGCGGAGCGTGAGCGCTATTCCGCGCTGATCGACGCGTATCTGACGCATGACATGCAGGATATTTCAAAATTTGTTCTTATCGTAGACATTCGCCATAAGCCGACGGCGGATGACAGGCTGATGGCCGATTGGGCGCGGGCATATCATCTGCCGCTGATGGTCGTCGCCAACAAGGCGGACAAGCTCAAACCTGCGCAAATCGCGCCAGCCGTTGAGCTTATCCGCACAGAGCTTGGACTTTCGCAAGAGGATACTCTAATTCCGTTTTCCGCAGAAAACCATTCTGGGCGAGACACCGTAATCGGAGCTATTTTAGCCGAGTAAAGAGCAACTTGGCTTTATGAAGGAGAAGCAGTATGGAAAGAGCAGTCTATTCAAAGTACTTCAGCATTGGAAACAACGGAAACCTGCACCTTGACGGCGTTGACCTGACGGAAGTCGCACGCGAGTTCGGCACACCGGCCTATGTCATGAGCGACAAAAACATCCGTGACAACTGCCGCGCATTTCTCGATTCCATGAAGCGCGAATTTGGTGAGAACGGCTACGAGGTGGCCTATGCGAGCAAGGCCCTTTGCGCCGGATTCTTCTACCGCATTTTGATGGAGGAAGGCATGCATGCCGACGTCGTTTCGGGCGGCGAGCTTTATACCGCGCTGCACGCCGGTTTTCCCGCGGCGCATCTGCACTTTCACGGCAATAACAAGACCAATGCCGAGCTGACCTACGCCGTGAGCGAGGGGATTGGTGCGATCATGATCGATGACTATGCAGAGATCGCGCGGCTCAATGCCGTTTGTGCATCGCTCGGCAAGCGCGTTTCAGTCATGCTGCGCATTAAGCCCGGCGTTGATGCGCATACGCATGAGTTTATCAGCACCGGCCACCACGATAGCAAGTTCGGCTTCGGCATTGAAGACGGGGAGGCGATTCGTGCCGCGAAAGCCGTGCATGAAGCATCGAACCTTGATTTTGTCGGCGTACACTGCCATATTGGTTCTCAGATATTTGAAACAGAGCCGTTTGCTGCTGCGGCTGACGTCATGTGCGCCTTGCTTGCCGAGATCAAGCAAACGCTCGGCGTTGAACTGCCCACCCTTGTCATGGGCGGCGGATTTGGCATTAAGTACAATGATGAAGACCATCCCATCGAAATTTCCGAGATGATTGCGGCGCTTGGCAAGGCGGTACGCGACGGCGTTGTGAAGCATGGGGTCAAGATGCCGGTTATCGGCATTGAGCCCGGCCGCTCGATGGCCGGCGCCGCAGGCTGCACACTGTACACCGTGGGCGGCATCAAAAGACTTGCCAACGCGCGCCACTACATCGCGATTGACGGTGGCATGCCGGATAACCCGCGCTTTGCGCTCTATGCCGCAAAATACGACGCGGTGCTGGTCAATAAGGTCACGCAGCCGCGCGACGAGCTCGTCACCATCGCCGGCAAGTGCTGTGAATCGGGCGATCTGATCGCGCGCGATACAATGCTGCAGGTTGCGGAAGCAGGTGATATCATGTGCGTCTTTGCGACCGGTGCGTATAACTATTCCATGGCGTCAAACTATAACCGCCTTACGCGCCCGCCCATCGTGCTCATTCGTGACGGAAAAGCGCTGCTTGCCGTCAAGCGTGAATCTTATGAGGATCTGGTGCGTAACGAGGTTCTGTAATCAAGCGGTCAGGAGGGATTACCCATACTGTTTCAGTTTGACTTTAAGCAAATTTTAATCTACATACCGGCGGCAATGCTCGCCATTACGTTCCACGAGGCCGCGCACGGCCTCGTGGCGTATTGGCTTGGCGACCGCACGGCGCATGATCAAGGAAGGCTGACGATCAATCCCATCGCACACATCGACCCGATCGGGCTGCTCTGCATTCTGATCGCAGGTTTTGGCTGGGCAAAACCCGTTCCGGTCGATCCGCGAAATTTCAAGCGCCCCAAACTCGGCATGGCGCTTACAGCACTTGCAGGGCCTGTGAGCAATCTCATTCTTTCATTTTTGCTCTGTCTTGTTGCCATACCGCTCTATTTCAATTTCACCGGTGTTTGGGCGGCGCTAGGCCAATTTTTATGGATCACCGCATCCATCAATACCGGTTTTGCGATTTTTAACCTTTTGCCCATTCCGCCGCTCGACGGCTCCAAGCTGCTCATTCCGTTTTTGTCTAATAAGGCGCTTCATCTGTTCTACCGTTGGGAGGACTACATCCGCTTTGCCCTCATGGCATGCATTTTTCTCGGATTGCTTGACGGCGTGATCGGAACGGCGCAGAGCTATGTGTTTGGCAATATTTTTGCGGGCGCGATTCGCATTCTGTCCGCGATCGGAGTGTTGGCGTGAAAACCGTAACCTTTCATCTGGAACAGTTTGAGGGGCCGCTCGATCTGCTTTTGAGCCTTATTCAGAAAAACAAGATCAATATTTATGATATTCCCATCTCGCTGCTGCTCGAACAGTACATGGAGTATATTCGGCAGATGCGCGAGTTTGATCTTGAAGTGGCGGCCGAATTTGTCGCTATGGCAGCGCAGCTTATGTATATCAAGTCAAAAATGCTTCTCCCCGTTTATGAGGAGGAGGGCGGACAGGATCCGCGTGCCGATCTGGTGGAGGCGCTGCTGGAATATCAGCGCTTTCAGCAGATTGGCGGCTATTTACGCAGCCGTTCCGATTTAGGCCGCGATTTGTTTGTCAAGCCACAGGAGCGCATGGAGAAGAGTAAAACCGTGGTGTATAGCTACGAAGCGGACGTGCTCGCCCGTGCGATCAGCGAGATCTTAGAACGCTCCGAGCGTAGGCTTCCGCCGCCAGTTACGGCGTTTACCGGCATCATCGGCCGCGAACCGGTACCGGTTTCTGATAAGATCGCGGCGCTTGTTTGTATGTTTGCGCGTCAGCACACCGTAAATTTTGAGCAGGCGGTTTTGTCTTGCGCAGGACGGTCTGAGGTCATAGCACTGTTTTTGGCCGTGCTGGAGCTATCCAAAACAAGAAAAATTTCCATAGAAGACAGCGAACATGGCTATCAGCTCACTTTAGTGGGAGAATAATAAATGGATCTGAAAGAAATGCAGTGTGCGCTCGAGGCGGTGCTTTTCGCATCGGGCGATTCTGTGGACGAGGCAAAACTGTGCACGGTGCTGGGACTGGACAAAGACGCACTGGCCGAGGTTGCGCAGAGCCTTGCCGATTATTATGATTACGACCGGCGCGGAATTAAGCTGCTGCGGCTTGAAAGTGCCTACCAGCTTTGCTCCCGCGCCGATTATGCCGACCAAGTGCGTGCCGCGCTGGAGGCGCGCCGGGCGCCTAGCCTTTCCCCTTCATCGCTCGAAGTGCTTGCGGTCGTTGCATATAAACAGCCGATTACCAAAACCTATATCGAGCAGGTGCGCGGTGTAGACAGCTCGTATACCGTCAATCAGCTTGCGGAAAAGGGCTTGATCGAAGACTGCGGGCGGCTTGATGTTCCGGGAAGACCGATTTTATACCGTACCACGGAGCATTTTCTGCGCTCTTTCGGCCTAGGATCGCTTGCAGATCTGCCTGAGCTTGCAGATCTGCTTGGAGAGGGTGCGGGACAGATGACAATGAACTTAACCGACTTGCCACACCATGCGGAAGCGCGCGAAGAAACGATGACGGGGGCGTAACGATTGAAGTGGATCTGGCTTGCGCCGCTTTTGCTGCTAGCTCTTTTGCTGGTGGTGGTTGCGGAGGTTCGCGCGCGCGCCGGGTTTGTTCGTATCCTTGTTTATCCCAGGCCGAAAAAAAAGCCCGGGCTAATGCACCGTAAGAAGCTGCCACATGATCCTGACACACAAACAGACCAGGTCAAACCGGACGAAGCTGCCGCTGATGTTTCCGTGGCGATGCCAAAACCCGATATTAAAACAGAAAAGCATTCAAAACAGGTATCTGTAAAGCTTAAAACATTGTCACAAAAAAGTAAGCTCGCAAAACCGGATTCACGGCTTTCTGTCGAGATGATTTGTGCTTATGCGCGTTTTGTCTTGCATGCGGGGGGACGTGTAATGCACGGTTTGCGTGTTGATATGCTTCGGCTCTACGCAGGAATCGGAGGACGAGACGCAAGCGCCGTGGCGCTTTCATACGGCGGCGCGGCCGCTGCGGTGTCTTCACTGCTGCCCATGATGGAGTCGGTCCTGCGCATCAAGAAGAAAGATATTTTTGTCGAAGCGCTTTTTGACCGGGATACATCAAAGTTGACCGGTGAAATCGAAATAACTGCGGTGGTCGGCAGGCTGGGTTTGATTGCGCTGTCGATCTACCGGGAATACTTGAAGCTAAATGATAAGAAGGCGGTGGAAAAATGAGCAGTTTAAATGAGATGTTGAGTGGTTCCATGGCAAAGCTTAAAGAAATGGTAGACGTTAATACGGTGGTCGGAAATCCCATCAATCTGCCGGATGGTACGGCGCTTATCCCCGTCTCGCGCGTGACCTTCGGTTTTGCAAGCGGCGGAACAGACGCTGCACAGAAATCGTCTGACAGCGGCGTTCGCTTTGGCGGGGGAAGCGGTGCGGGTGCATCGGTCACGCCGATCGCGTTTTTGGTTGCAAAAGAAGGTTCGGTTCGCATGATTTATATTGAGCCGCCTCAGCGAGACGCAATCAATCGCGCAATCGACCTCGTGCCCGATGTAATTGACAAGATCAAAGACTTTACAGGCAAGGGTGCCAAGACCACCGAATCGGAGTACTAAGCGACGGATCCTGCCCATAAATTATGTTGGGCGGGTGATTGTATTGTTCAAAAAAATAGTGGCGGGCGCACTCTGCGTCCTTTTGCTCGTTGTGCCGTGCGCAGGGCTTCCTCAGGCGTCTGTGGCGCTTTATGATCCGCTGAGCGGGAAATTTCTCGTTGAGCAGAACGCTCAGCTGCGGCGCGGCATGGCGAGCACAACCAAGATTATGACTGCTTGGCTTGCCTGCGAGCTGTATGACCCTGCTCATACGGTGAGCGTCCCCGCGAGTTGGTGTGGTGTAGAGGGGTCTTCTATTTACCTGCAACCGGAAGAGCGCGTCTCGGTGGAGGAGCTGTTATACGGGCTGCTGCTGCACAGCGGCAATGATGCCGGAGTTGCTCTTGCATCTATGATGACCGGTGATCTGCCGGACTTTGTAGAGGCCAT
>MEFT01000144.1:1635-5847 GCA_001725215.1 Clostridium sp. SCN 57-10 | reverse complement strand
AGCAGGAGCTTTTTAAGGGACAACAAGCGACCCTCGCGGCGCACAAAGAAAACGCGGAGCGCGCAAAGGCAAGACAAGCATCTCTTAAGCAGGAGCTTGAAGAGCTGAAAGACTGCGAAGCGCAGCTCGAAAGGATCGAGGGACGGAAAAACGATGCCGAAAAACGGAAAACGCAGCTTGCGGCGTTGTCTTCGGCGGCAGAAAGCTGCGCAAAGATCGAGCAGTCGTGGGCAGCGGCGCGCGAGGCATACCGCGCGGCCGCCGCCGCGGCGGAGGAGACACAAAGCGATTACAGCCGCAAAAACAAAGCTTTTCTCGATGAGCAGGCAGGTATTCTGGCGCAGCACCTGCGCGACGGAGCGCCGTGCCCGGTGTGCGGCTCGGCAGAGCACCCGTGCCCCGCGCAAAAGTCGGAGCACGCGCCCACCGAAGCGGAGCTTGAACGCGCCAAGCTGACGAGCGAACGCGCGCAGGCAAAGGCGACTGAAGCCAGCGCGGCGGCGGGCGAGCTTTTGGGGCAGCTAACGGCGCAGAAGAGCGAAATTGAGAAGCAGTGCGCCGAGCTGCTTGGCGGCTGCGCCTATGAAGAGGCGCGCGAGAAGATTCGCCTTGCGCTCAAAGAGGCGACGGACGCCGTGGTGCAGCTGAAAGCTCTGCTTGCCGCGGCCGCCGCACGGTGCGAACGCAAGCGCGCGGCGGAAAACGAGCTTGTGCCGCTGGAGGCAGAAATCGTGGCGCTTGAAAGCGCCGCCGCAGAGCTTGGCATCGCCTCGGCGCTTCTTGGCGGCGAGCTGGCGGGCATGGCCGCCGCCGCGCAAAAGTTGGCATCAGAGATGGAGTTTGCAAGCCGCGCGCTCGCGGAAAAGCATATCGCGCAGACGGAGACCGCCAGAGCGGCGCTGCAAGCAGCGCATGACGGCGCGCAAGCGGCGTATACAGAAGCAAAGTCGGTCGCCGACGCAGTTGCCGGGCGCGTTCACGCGCTGACGGAGCAGCTGCGCAGCGCGGACGAAATCAACGCGGATGCGGAACGGGAAAAACAGGCGGCTCTGCGTTCCCAAAAACAGGCGCTGAACGGCACGCTGACCGCGCTTGCGGCGCGGCTTGCGGGCAACCGCGCCGCGCGCGACCGCATTGCACGCCAGAGCGGAGACCTTGCGGCGCTTGAGGAAACATGGACGTGGGTCAAGGCGCTGTCCAACACGGCGAACGGCAACCTGAGCGGCAAAGAGAAGATCATGCTTGAAACCTATATTCAGATGACGTACTTTGACCGCATCACCGCGCGCGCCAACACGCGCTTTATGATTATGTCGGGCGGGCAGTATGAGCTTAAGCGGCGCGTCGAGGCAGACAATAATCGCAGCCAGAGCGGGCTTGAGCTTGACGTGGTCGACCATTACAACGGAACGGAGCGCAGCGTGAAATCGCTGTCGGGCGGCGAATCGTTCCAGGCGTCGCTTGCGCTTGCGCTCGGTCTTTCGGATGAAATACAGTCTTATGCGGGCGGCGTTCGGCTTGACACGATGTTTGTCGACGAAGGCTTCGGCTCGCTTGACGAAGAGGCGCTGCGGCAGGCGATGGCGGCACTCGCGGGACTTGCCGAGGGCAGCCGCCTCGTCGGCATCATTTCGCATGTCGCCGAGCTGAAAGAGAAAATAGACCGGCAAATTGTCGTGACAAAGGAAAAATCGGGCGGAAGCCGGGTGCAAATCGTGGTGTAAGCGCGGCAAGTAGAAAGGAAAGCATGGACATCAAAGCATTTCAAGAAAAATACCGCTTGCGGCTCAACGCGCAGCAGGCGGCCGCCGTGCGGCAGACACACGGCCCCGTGCTGCTGCTCGCCGTGCCGGGAAGCGGCAAAACAACCGTGCTCGTCGCGCGGCTTGGTTATATGATCGAATGCTGCGGCGTTCGACCGGAAGAAATACTGACCATGACCTATACCGTAGCGGCGACGCACGATATGCGGGTGCGGTTTGCCGCGTTGTTCGGCGAAGAACGCGCGCAGGCGCTTGCGTTTCGCACGCTTAACGGCGTTTCGGCGCAGATCATCCGCCATTACGAGCGCTCGCAGGGGCGCGAAGCGTTTGCGCTGGTAAGTGATGAAGCGGTGCTATCGCGCCTTGTCGGCGAGATTTACCGCGAGATAACGGCAAATTTCGCGTCGGAAAGCGACGTCAAGGCGGTCAGAACGCTGATTACCTACGCGAAGAATATGTGCCTGACCGACGATGAAATCGCAAAGCTCAAGCTGGAGGGCGCAGACTTTGCGCCGATTTACCGGCGCTACCGCGATGCGCTGCGCGAGCGCGGCTGGATGGACTATGACGATCAGATGGTGTACGCCCATCAGATTTTCAGGCGCTATCCGGAGGTGCTTGAGCATTTTCAGCAGCGCTATCGCTATATCTGCGTCGATGAGGCGCAGGACACCTCAAAAATCCAGCATCTCATCATTCGTATGCTGGCAAGCAAGCATGAAAATCTGTTTATGGTGGGTGACGAAGATCAGAGCATCTACGGCTTCCGCGCCGCTTTTCCGCAGGCGCTGATGGAGTTTGAGCACGTTTACCCACACGCCGCGGTGCTACTGATGGAGAAGAACTACCGCTCGACCGCGCACATCGTGCGCACTGCCGACCGGTTTATCCGCGCCAACCAAAACCGCCACCCCAAGAGCATGATGACCGACAACGCAGAGGGAGCATCCGTCAGTGCGATTCGTGTGAGCAACCGCAAGGCGCAGTATGCCTATCTCGCCGCGCTCGCGCAGCGGTGCGACAGGGAAACCGCCGTGCTCTACCGCGACAACGACAGCGCGCTGCCGATCATCGACCTGCTCAGTAGACGCGTTATCCCATACCGCTGCCGTCAGCTCGAAAGCTCTTTTTTCAGCCATTTCATCGTGCGCGATATTTGCGAAATCATCCGGTTTGCCTATGATACGGCAAATGCGGAGCGATTTTTGCAGATCTACTATAAGTTCGGCGCGGGCATCACCAAGGAAACCGCCTACGCGGCGGCCGAGCAAAGCAGAGTGACGCGTGCTTCTCCGCTTGCGATTTTGCAGGAGGACGATCGATTGTCTCTATGGTGCCGCGGACAGGTGAAGGGACTTGAAACCCATCTCGCGAATATGCAGAAGGAAACGGCGGAGCGCGCGGTATATCGCATCGTGCATTTTATGGGATATGGCGACTATCTGACCCAGCGTGGCGCGGATCAGAATAAGGTGCAGATTTTATCCGCGCTGGCCGCGTCCGCGCCGAGCCCGCTGGCGCTGCTGACCCGGCTTGACGAGCTGCTTCACATCGTGCGCGACGGCTCGACCGATGCCGAAAGCAATTTTATCCTGTCCACCATTCATTCAAGCAAGGGGCTTGAGTATGAGCGCGTGATTTTGATGGACGTTGCCGACGGCATCCTGCCCAAAACGGTGCCGAAGGATGTCTCTCCCTCTGAGGAAGAGCGGGAAGCGCTGGAGGAGGAACGGCGTCTTTTTTACGTCGCGATGACGCGGGCCAAGCGCGAGCTGCTCTTGTTCCGTTATGATGGTGCGGAGGTTACATCGGAATTCGTAAAGGCAATCTTTCCCGTCAGTGCAAAGCCGGTGCCCGCGCAGAGGGCGGCAAGACCGGTGCCAAAGCCGGGATACAGCGCGCCCCGCGATGTATCATCCGCGGTAGATGAGCTGCACGCAGGTGCACGTGTGCACCATCTTGTGTTCGGCAAAGGTGTGATCGAAACCAAAAACGGCAGCATTGCGACCATACGGTTTGACGACGGAAAAACGAAAGGAATCGATCTTGCTACGGCGCTGCGCCGTGACGTGCTCAAGACGTTGCGATAAGCTGATTAAAAGTAATAAAAGACCCACCCGCTGAGCGGGTGGGTCTTTTATTGTTTTTAAGCAAGTTATTTCTTTTTCACAAACACGCGGAACGGCTGCCCGATCGGCAAAAACGTTCTGCCGAAGTGGTTGTTGAGCACGTTTGCACCTGCGCCGTAAAACGACAGCACCGCGATGCCAAGCTCGGCATAGGCAGCCAGATGGTGGAATGCCGTGTGAATCGCGCCCTCGCCGACCAGCGTGCTGACCGCGAGACCGATGAACAGCACGTCGATCAGAGCAAAGATGAAAAACAGAACCTTGTTGGTTTCCATCGCTCCGATGGTGAGGAAAAGCGTCAAAATCAGATAGCCGATGAA
>MEFT01000144.1:0-1629 GCA_001725215.1 Clostridium sp. SCN 57-10 | reverse complement strand
GGTCAACGTTTTCCTGCAGCTTGGCGCCGAAGACGCCGAGGTTTGTAAGCCACGACGTTGCCATGCCAAACCAGAACAGACCATAAGCGCAGAAGGCGGTCGCGCCGAACACATTTCCTTTTTTATAATCGAGTACTCCGGCGATGAGCTGTGCAATCGCACCGAGGAACACGGCCCAGGGAATGACGTAAGCGACGCCGGTGGTGATTCCTAATTTTTGGCTCGACGCAACGAGTGTCACCATTGCAAGGCCAAACAGTCCAAGCGCGGAAGGGTCTACATGATGCTGCTTTTCAGACATAATCTCTCTCCATCCTACATTTTGGGTATTGCGTGCGTCTGCATTTTTCGACAGACAAATTGAATTTTATCAAAAACCTTGAAAAATGTCAAGTAAAACGGTCTGCAAAGCGCCGCCCGCCGAAGAGCTTCACTGCGCACTTTCAGCGCCGTCTGGCTGACGCCGTTCAGACGGCAGTACGTCTGAAAAAAGCGAGCGCAAGGTTCTTCCTGCGCAGTGCCTTGATGGAGCTGTAGAAGATCGGAAAGCACATGCGCCATACGTATATTATCAAAATAACGATAACGTACCCGGCCGATCGGTAGCAGGTCCCCGCGATAGGGCTCAAAGCACAGCACACGATCGGTTTGTTTGGAGAAGTCCAGCATGTAATCGGGATGAAATGGGATCATGCCGCTTTCGCTGTCAGCATTGTAGAAAGCGGCCTCGATGAGAAACGCACCGACGATAACGCGTTTTTCCTCCGGCGCGCCCGCGGGTTTGACCGTTAGCAGGCCTGCGCTGTTGGGGCGCAGGCGGGCGGCACGCACAAAACGGGGATCTCGGCCGCTTTTGCTTACCTTGCCGCAATAGATTTCTTTTTTGCGCAGGACTTCCGCCGGAGACTCCCCGTCGCAGCAGAAAACGATTTGCGATTGCGGATGGGGCTTTGCTTTGCCGGTGCGGTGGGCGTGCAGCAGCTTCTCCATTTCCGTCTGGCGGCGTTCTTCCTGTATGTTGCGCATCAGCTCGTTGTCTTGTCGCCGCTTCTCCGCCTTTTGCGCGGCATTTTGTCTCTTTATCAAATCGCGAATCCAAGCGCATGCTTCATCGTCGGAAAGAGACAGGTGGGAAGCAAACGCGTCGGGGAAGAGAAAGATCTTTTCCCCCGCGGTCGGAAATGAGACGTGCAGCAGGGTGTCATCCTGCTGCGTGATAATGCCCTGCCCAAAGACAGGATGAACAACGCACTTGTGAGTGAGATTCATGATAGCTCCTTTCTTAAACAGCCTTGTTTCAAACTACAGAAAAACCCTTCCCGCAAAGCGTGGAAGGGATGCCCTGAACATACAGCGCGGACAAAAGCAAAGACCGCGTTGCCGTCACAAAGCATCTTTCGAGGCCAGTGGCGAAGCACGGTCATACAGTGATTATATATAGTATACCATCATGATACAGAAAAGTCAAATATAGGCGAGCAAAAGCGGTGCGAGGCAGATTCCTCGCACCGCGGCAGATGAATTTTAACGAATCTGATCGAGAAGATAGCCGTATCCCTCGCGCTCCATATCCTCTTTCGGGACAAACCGCAGCGAGGCGCTGTTAATGCAGTAACGCAGGCCACCCGC
>MEFT01000143.1 GCA_001725215.1 Clostridium sp. SCN 57-10 | reverse complement strand
TGCGTTTCCGCGGGTGCTCGACGCGGCTCCAGAGGCCGAATTTCACATCTACGGCGACGGCATCATGAAACCCGCCCTCGTCGCGCTCGCCCGCGATCTCGGCCTGGCGCAGCGCGTGCTCTTCTTCCCGCCACTGCCCATCGCCCAAATCGCCCGCGTCATGGCCAACGCCGATGTCGGCATTTTTGATGGACGGTGCATCGTTGACCCCGTCACCTGTCATTGCCGTAATCTTGCCTTTGGCGCGCCACGCGTTGACGATGCGCACCTTATGCTCGGGCTGTACACGCGCGTAGACCGAATATTTCTCAATGACATCGGGCATATGCTCTTCGGTGATTTCGTCGAGCGCAGCGCCTGTAATCGCCTCATCGGGGCTTTGGATGATACCAAGTTGCGTCGCGATGGCAACCGCCGTGTCTCTGTGGTCGCCCGTAATCATGATGGGGCGAATTCCTGCCATGCGGCAGCGCTCAATGGCAGGTCCTACCTCAGGACGCACCGGATCGATCATGCCCGTCAAGCCGATGAAACAGAGCGACTGCTCGAGCACCTCTGGCTCCCAGCTGTGCGGGAACTCACTCCACTCGCGGAAGGCAGCGCCGAGTACACGCAGCGCTTGATCAGCCATCGTTTTATTGTCGCGCAGGATACGCGCACGCAGCGCATCGTCAAGCGACACCAGAGTACCGTCATACACCGCATGGGTGCAGCATTTAAGCACTTCGTCGGGCGCACCCTTGGTATATTGCACCACAGCGCCATCCGGCGTTTTGTGCACGGTAGACATCATTTTGCGCATGGAATCAAACGGCGCCTCACCAACGCGGCGATACTCTTGCTTCAGCTTGCCTTTATCAAGACCCAACTTGTTTGCATAATTAACCAGCGCACATTCGGTTGGCTCGCCGATCGCCTTGCCCGTCTCGTCGAGCTCGGCATCCGAACAGAGCGCCATCGCACGCGCAAGAAGCGTTTCGTCGGCGCCTGTATGCTCGACAACGGTCATTTTGTTCTGGGTCAGCGTACCCGTCTTATCCGAGCAGATAACCTGTGCACAGCCTAGGGTTTCAACCGCCGTCAGACGCCGAATCACGGCATTGCGCTTCGACATGTTGGTCACGCCGATCGACAGCACAATGGTAACGACGGCCGCAAGACCTTCCGGAATGGCCGCAACCGCGAGGCTGACGGCGATCATAAACGTGTCAAGAACCTTTTCACCCGTGACGGCAGGGTACATACGAATCAAATCAATGGCAAACACCACCGCGCAGATGCCGATGACCAGCACGCTCAAAATTTTGCTGAGCTGATTCAGCTTGATCTGCAGGGGCGTTTCTCCATCTTGCGCTTTGGCAAGCGCATCGGCAATTTTGCCCATCTCAGTGTCCATGCCGGTGGCAACCACGACGGCGGTACCGCGTCCGTAAACGACCGTGCTTCCCATATAGACCATGTTTTTGCGGTCGCCGAGCGGCACATTTTTGCCATCCTCAGCGTGAAGCGCCGCTGTGTCCTTGGTTACGGGCACCGATTCACCCGTCAGTGCCGCTTCCTCAATCTTCATGCTGGCGCAGGTGAGGATGCGCGCGTCGGCGGGCACAGCGTCGCCCGCTTCGAGAACGATGATGTCGCCCGGTACAAGTTCTTCGCTTTTAATGACAGCGTGTCGTCCGTCGCGAATGACCTTTGATGTTGCGGCTGTCATTTCCTGCAACGCCGCGATCGCCTTTTCGGCCTTGCTCTCCTGCACAACGCCGAGCACGGCGTTAATGATGACGACGGTCAGGATGATAATGACATCGACAAACGATTCTCCCTCATAGATAGCCGTAGCGCCCGAAATCGCGGCGGCCACGAGAAGAATGATAATCATGGGATCTGCAAACTGTGCCATCAAGCGCTGAAACACGGTGGCCTTTTTCCCTTCGACCAGCTTATTTTTCCCGTGCTGTGTAAGCCGCTGCTGGGCTTCATGCTCAGAAAGGCCGTCGGCCGTTGTTTTTTGCTCGAGAAGCACCTCGAGCTCGTCACGCAAATACTCTTTCATTTTTTCCTCCGTTTTCTCGTGTCTGTTGCCCGAACAGATAAAAAAAGACTTATCTGCCCAAACAGATAAGTCTCATCATTTAAAACGAAGCCAGGAGAAAACTCCGGGTGTTGGCTCGTTACGCTTACGCGCCGATTACTCCCTTATTTACTTTATTTTATACCAACGCAAAAAGCTTGTCAAGTAAATTGCGTCAAACCCGCCTTGGCTGCGCAAAGCCCATGCGGCAAAACGACCAATTGAGGCTCGTCTCTTTGATCCGATCGGCGACGTCCCATAAAGA
Source organism: Clostridium sp. SCN 57-10 (assembly GCA_001725215.1). GTDB lineage: Bacteria > Bacillota > Clostridia > Oscillospirales > Butyricicoccaceae > SCN-57-10. Next base: position 5,029 of record MEFT01000143.1, on the reverse strand, counting down.
GTCTACCATACGCAGCTCAACGCCGCAGCGGAGCAGTTCCGCAAGCAAATCATCCACCCGATGAACGGCAACGGGTGTCTGTGCGGTCTCTGCAACATAGTAGCCTGCCACATCGTCTTGCAGCGAAAAGCCGGCCGGCTCAAACTCATATAAATACAACACGGCGCGCCGCATGGCGTCAAGCCACGCGCTTTCGATGATGACGGCATGCGATGCGGTACGTGAAGTAAACCACCGCGCCGCGTCCTCCGGCGTGGTGTGCGGTCCAATGTGATAAGCGACGCGCGGGCAGTTGCGCGGCGTCAAAAAGTTGGGAAGGCGATGCTCATCGATCGCCCACACAAGGCCGATTGTCGGGTCAAGATCGGCGCGTGCGGGAAGGCGCGGCTCAAATTGCATGATGCCGCTCTCTTCGCTTACATGAAACAGCCTCATTTCCGCTCTCCTTTTCCGTTTAGCACAATCAAAACCGCCCTGCGATTAATTAATCTCGTATGTCTATCGTTCAATGTTAATTGCCTTATCCGTTTTCTGCTCGAGTATCCAGTTAAACGGATAAGACAGCTGTAAGTATTCAATCAGCGGAACGTTCCCCGCGCCTTTCCTTCCCATGCCCTCAAATCTGAACGGCGCGGTATGAACACTGGATACGGAGGCTTCTTTCAAAGCGAGCGCGAGGTCGCGCCTCAACCGAAACAGGCTCTCTTTTTTATCTTCAGCGCTATTCACATATCGGCTTATGTTGCCGAGAACGTGATTCAGCTCCTTTTCCGTTGAAAGCTTACGTGTATAAAGCCCAACACCGCAAAAAGAAAAGCTTTGCTCCTCTTCATGCACAATCATATCCGCGGCATCGACACGAAACTCCGATTCATCTTTTGTTAAGCCCATAAGGTACTCCATGAAGGCGGGTGCATGATACGCAGCACCGTCAAACCCCAGGAACAGGTTGTCTTGGCCATCATCAAGCGACAGCTGTGTCACCTTGGAAAGCTGGGCGGACAATGCCTCTGCCAAACCAGAGCTTGATGTGCAAGATTGCTTTGCGTAAGCGCAAATCATACCTCGTTCTTTTTCATATCCGGCTTTGGCTTCGGTATTTGAATCCATTCTTTCGTCAGGAAACGCCGCGCTCACCGGAAGAGAAAATTGCATGTATTTGATTTTCGGCTCGCCTTCAACCATATGGGTGATACCCGATATGGTTAAATCCCATATATATTTGCGCTCGCCGGTGCCGCGCGTGTGCAGCAGATGTGACAGAAACCATAGGATTTGGCTTGACCTTACCATGGCGCTTTCATCTGAGGTGGCGATTTTCTCCATTAAATTCATATAAGATTGATATTTCACTTCGCTCTCACAAAAGTTGTATTCTACTCCCGCTCTGACAAAAAAACAGCCCATGCTTCCGGATTGGTGGACAAAAACGCTGTCTACGTCTATCGACACATTCCCCCAGCTTTCCCAGTCGGAAGCTATGATCGCATTGCACTCATCCAGTCCGAAACACCATTCGCTGTTGCTCGTACCAATGATAACCGGAGGATTATCTGCCGAAAATAATTTTTCGCTCAGTACGGTTATGTTTTCTCCATTGCGCTTAATATAGCCGTCTTTTAAAGCTTCAAGCATTTGCATGATCTGTTCCCTGTATTCACTCACAGCAGCCACCTCCATTGTATTATCAATCATCGCGAGTTGAAAAAAGAGCACTCTTGCGAGTGCTCTTTCTGTGGAGGCGCCACCCGGAATCGAACCGGGGGTAAAGGTTTTGCAGACCTCTGCCTTACCGCTTGGCTATGGCGCCGTGTGACATTGGCAGGAACTTTCGTTCCTGCCAATGTTTTTGTGGAGGTGCCTCCGGTCGGAATCGAACCAACGACACGAGGATTTTCAGTCCTCTGCTCTACCAACTGAGCTACAGAGGCAAATTGGCGACCGTGAACGGGCTCGAACCGTCGACCTCTAGCGTGACAGGCTAGCGTTCTAACCAACTGAACTACACGGCCAATTTGCTGTCGCAATGGTGGGAACAACAGGGCTCGAACCTGTGACCCCATGCTTGTAAGGCATGTGCTCTCCCAGCTGAGCTATGCTCCCTTGCTCTTGGCGACGAATGTTATTATACACAATCCGTGGTATATTGTCAACACTTGCCCGCTACTTTTTTTGCTGTTTTTTTCATACGGGGTAAGAGCGGGCAGCCCCGCTCTTACCCCGCAGGTCTTATTTCACAAGCGCTTCCAGCTCTTCGCGGGAAAACGAATATACCTCGTCGCAGAATTGACAGGTGACATGCGCTGTCTCCTGCTCGGCCGCAAGCGCGGCAAGCTCCGTTTTTCCCATGGAGACGAGTGCGCGCTCGACCTTCTCGCGCGTGCACTTACACTCGTAAGCGACCTCGTGACGCTTCATCACGGAATAGGGTATTTCTTTAAAAATGCGGGCAATGAGTCCCTCGATGTCCATGCCCTCATGCAGCCGGGTGGTTATGCTGCCCACCGCGGCAATGCTCTCCTCCAGCAGCGCGATCTGCGCCTCCGGCGCACCCGGCATAAGCTGGAGCAGGTATCCGCCGGAGCATAGCACCGACCCGTCCCGATCGACCAAAACGCCGAGGGCACATGCCGTGGGCAGCTGCTCGCTTTCGGCAAAGTAAGCCGCGATATCCTCTGCAATCTCGCCGCTGCGCAGCGCCACTTTGCCCGAAAACGGTTCGCCGGCACCGATGTCGCGAATAACGGTCAATACGCCGTCCGTGCCGACGCCGCCGCCCACGTCCAGCTTTCCGTCGGCACGCAGCGGCAGCTCGACGGCGGGGTTTTGCAGATAGCCGCGCACGTTTCCGCCCGCGTCGGACACCGCTGTAATCGCGCCGAGCGGCCCGCCGCCGCGGATTTGCAGCGTCACCGACCCTGCTTCATCTTTAATATCATCGCCAAGCATGGAAGCCGCCGTCAGCGCGCGTCCGAGGGCGGCGGTCGCCAGCGGCAGCATATGGTGAATGCCGCGCGCACGCTCGACAATGCCGCGCGTCTGCACGGCGCAAAAGCGGATGAAGCCGTCGGCCGTCATGCCTCGAATGAGAATGTCCCGGGTTTCCTTCATATCACAGATCCTTTTTTATCATTTTCGTGCGACGAGGAACAAGCGTCCCTCCTCGTTTTTGGCACGACGAGCCGTCGTGCCGTCGAATGCGCCGCACAGCGTAAGTCCCGCGCGCGCAAGCGCGTCGGTCAGCGTCTCAAGCGTGTAGGCGCGCTGCATATGCTCTTCCGTCATGCGCGCATAGACGCCGCCCTGCTGCTCAAAAAAGAGCTCCACTATGTGCACGCCGAGATTGCTTTTGCCATCAAACCCATATTGCCACACCGAAAAGCACGCATCCGCCTCGGCTGCGCTCGTTACCCCGTTCATCGCGGCAAACATCGCACGCGTCTTGATATCGAACACAAATACGCCGCCCGGTTCCAAAAAGAGCGCCACGCGCGCAAACGCGCGACGCAGCTCGCGCAGATCGGTCACATAGTTCACGCTGTCGAGGCAGCAGTACGCCGCCTCGACCGTGCCGTAAAGGTCAAGCTCGGCCATACCCTGGCAGATAAACACAGGCGGGCACGAAAGGTCGTCGCACTTTGCTCGGGCCACGTCAAGCATTTCGGGCGAAAGGTCTGCGCCGATCATTTCATAGCCGCGCTCGGCCATGAGGCGTGTCAGCGTGCCGGTGCCGCAAGCGAGGTCAAGCACCAGATGAGGCGGACGCTTAGCATAGCGAAACAACCGCTCGATCTGGTGTGCAAAATCACCGTACGGCACGTCGCGCATCAGCGCGTCATATGCCTCCGCGAGAGCGGAATATGCTTCGCTCATTCTTTCAGCTTAGCAAGCGCGGTTTTATATCCGCCCGCGCCGTAGTTCAGGCAGCGATTCACGCGGCTGATCGTTGCCGTACTGGCGCCTGTCTGCTCTACAATATCGGAATAAATGCTTCCGTTCTGCAGAAGCCGTGCAACCCAAAACCGCTGCTTCATAGCAAGCAGCTCGGAAACCGTGCACAAATCTTCGAACAGCGCATAGCATTCCTCTACCGTTTCGAGCTGAATGAGCGCTTCAAACAGTTTATCCATGTGATCGTCTCTTACCGTTCTGTTCACACTTACCACCCTATCTTTCGGATGTTATAAAGCGTTTCCGCTTCTTCACCTATCTTATTAAAAAAGGAGCGAAAAGTAAAGCCTTTCACGCAATAAAGTCAAAAAGCTGCGTAAGGCTTTGCGCTACGGGGAAACCGCACGTCTCCAGGGCGCTGCGCGGCTGATGCCCGCTGCACGTTAGAATACATTGCGCCCCGAGCGCGTGTGCAACCTCGCCGTCATGCACAAGGTCGCCGATGACCAGCGTATGCTCAGGCCGTGCGCCGCTTTTCGCCTGCCATGCGCGAGCGCGGCTCTCTTTGCTCTCTGCACGCAGATCATCCGCCCCGAGAATTTCCGCAAAATACGGTTCTACGCCCTTCGCGTGCACGGCAGCACGCAGACGAGTCTTTTCAAAGGAGGACAAAATCACCTGCACACATCCGTCGGCAGCAAAGCGGGCCAGTGCCTCCCGCGCGCCGTCCGCAAGATGCATCTGCGCCGAGCGCCTCGCGTAGCCTTCGTTGAATGCGCGCACAATACGCTCAAAGGGCAACGCGCGCAGGTCAAACAGCTTTTCATAATATCGTATGATCGGCATTTCCATCATCGCGTGATATTCGGCAAGCGTGGTTTCACCACGTCCCTGGGCGCGCAGTATGTCGTTGACGATGTCGACCGATGCGTCAACATCGTCGAGTAGCGTTCCGTTCCAATCCCAGATGATGTGTGTCGGCTTCATAGGCACCTCAAAAAAATATTTTAAAATAGCTTGACATTGACGCAGCGTAAAGGTTTACACTTAGTTTGTAAGGAGGGATGATTGTGGAATACACGGTGCAAAAGCTGGCGCGGCTGGCGGGTGTCAGCGCACGCACGCTGCGCTACTATGA
>MEFT01000142.1 GCA_001725215.1 Clostridium sp. SCN 57-10 | reverse complement strand
TCGAACACGTCGAAGTTCAGCTCGGGATTCTGGTGCAGGTGGCGACGCCATGCGACAAGTTCACTTTGCAGTTGCTGTGCTTCTTGAATGACACTCTTCATTGTTTTGCCCCCCTTTACATTTCACAATCACTTGCTATAATAAAAGTGATTTATGGACATTTGTGGACATTAAAGTTGTGATATGATAGTACCATGCAGTTTGTGCAAAGTCAATAGCCTGTTCAGATAAAGGACGTGAAGTTTATTGAAGTTCAAGATAGCCGCGATTGTAAGCCCTACGATTTGGGCTTTCATGCATGAAATCCTGCCCGACCTCAATTCGTATTGCAATATAACGTTGCTCGAGGCGGCCAATAACCTGCGCGCGCGTGAGCTGTATCAGCAATACGGGCAGAAGTTCGATGCCATCGTGTTCAGTGGCCATTTATACCAGATGTACGCCACGCAAAACCATGACGAGCTTGCGCCATGCTTTTCGTTTGACACCATGGCTGCCGATCTTACCTCCATTCTGTATCGGCAGCTGCTGGAAAACCGAAATTTCGATTTTTCGCGGATGTCGATTGATATTTTGCCTTTTGCAGATGCCCAAAAGAGCTATATTCGCCTGTTTCCCGAACAGCAAAAACCCTATATGCTCGATAAAAGCTTCAAGCAATACTTCGATCTGGGAAGTGATTACGGCAGCCGGCTGACTCAAAAGGTGAAGGAATGGCATCTGTCATTGCATCACTCGGGAAAAACCGATTTGGCGGTAACCCGCTTCGGCGGCATTGTCCAAGATTTAGAGGCGGCTGGGGTACCTTATGTATATATGCTCCCGTCCAAAGAATATATTTCAAACTTTATCCTGCAAATCGTCAACATCCTGACCACAAAAGCGGCGGAAGAGCAGCTGGTCGCCGTTGCGGTCATCCAGTGCGCCGCGGAAGACAACGAGACGAGCGGGCATCTGCTTGCAAAGTGCAACGAAATCATCGCGCACCACGCACGGTTGAACGGATATGATTTTTCTTTTACGCAGTACCAGCAAAAGCTTGAGATTGTGACGCGGCATAAGGAGCTTTCGGAAATTACAAACGGGTTTTCAGTTATTCCGTTTCAAGACCTGGTTCCATATGAGATCAGAGAAACCATGTTTATGGGTTTGGGTACGGGGCGCACCCAGTTTCAGGCGCGCCTGAATGCCAGCCGCGCGTTAGATATGGCCGAGGCCGCCGATTGTGTGTTCTATGTATCGCATCAGGGTCGCTTTGCGGGGCCGTTGGGCGTTCAAAATGCGGAATATGAATCGCGGCCGGATGAATGGCTGCTCGAGCAGTCAGCAAAGCTTGGCGTTGACCACCTTGTGCTGCAAAAGATGCTTGCATACGGCAAGGTGGCGGGCAGCAATATTATGACCGCACATGAGCTTGCGGAGTTTATGGGGGTAACCCGCCGTTCGGCAAGCAGAATCCTTAATAAAGTCATGAATGCGGGCGGCGCGCGTATCTATGCGGAAAACGCGGGTGGCAAGAAAGGGCGGCCGACCATTCAGTATGAGCTGCAGCTATCCCCGCCGCATGGAGAAGCGTAAAGAAGCGGAAGCTTTACCACGAGCAAACTGTTTTAATGCTCCGGGCGCAGAGAAAACCTGATCGCCATGCAGGTGTCTTCTGCGACAAAAGAAGTGAAAAATTCACAAAATACCCCTGTTCAAATCCGTAATATGTGGTATAATGTAACTAACAACTTCATATGGCGTAGCGAATACAACTTGAAGGAGTGCTGTTCATGACAACGAAATTTACCGAACGTAAGGTTATGGTGTCGGAAGATCTGAAGGCGTATGCTGCAAAGAAATGTGAGAAGCTAGATCGCTACTTTGACCGCGATGCTTCGGCCTCAATCACCTTCAGCATTGAACGCGGCCGCCATTCGGCCGAAATCACCGTACAGCACGAGGGCATGCTTTTCCGCGCGCAGGAGCAGACGGGCGATATGTACGCCTCGATTGACGGTGCCATCGCCAGCATCGAGCGGCAGATCATGAAGAATAAGACACGGCTTGAAAAGAGGCTGCGCGCCGGTGCGTTCGATTTTCAAACCCCGCAGAGCGAGCTTTCTGAAGAAGAGGCGTTCGATCTTGTGCGCGTGAAGGATATTACGCTCAAACCCATGACGGCTGACGACGCGATCTTGCAGATGAACCTGCTTGGCCATCAGTTCTTTTTCTTCCGCAACAGTGACGAGAAAGAGCGGCATTGTGTGGTATATCGCCGAAACAACGGCGGATACGGGATGCTGGTCGGCATGGACTAATGCGACTGTAATTAAAAGAAGCGCCGCAAGGCGCTTCTTTTTTCGATTTTATCTTGCGTATGGCCGTAAAATCGGTCATAATAACAATATATATTTGCGAAAAGTAAGAGTTTACAGGAGAAAAACATGAATTATCAATTCAGCGTGCCGTGCCTTATGGGTGTGGAGGCACTTGTGGCGGATGAGCTTCGCTTCAATCACTTTGCTGACGTGGTCGCCGAGAACGGCAAGGTGCGCTTTTCGGGCGATATGGCGGAGTGTGCGCGGGCCAATGTCATGTTGCGCTGCGGCGAACGTGTGCTGCTCAACCTCGCGTCGTTCCGCGCCACAACATTCGACGAGCTGTTCGAAGGAGTTAAGGCAATTCCGTGGGCTGACTTTATAGGGCCGAACGACGCGTTTCCCGTTAAGGGATACAGCGTCTCTTCCAAGCTGTTCAGCGTGCCCGACTGCCAGAAAATCGTGAAGAAAGCAATTGTCGAGCGATTGAAGCTGTCGCACGGGGTCTCTTGGTTTGCGGAAGACGGTTGCAAACTGCAGGTTCGCTTTTCGCTGCTCAACGACCGCTGCGAAATTTCCCTCGATACCACGGGGCAGCCGCTCTATAAGCGCGGCTATAAGCTGGAGACATCGGACGCGACGTTGCGCGAAACGCTTGCGGCGTCCATCGTCAAAGTCGCGCGCTATCGCGGGCGCGAAAGCCTGATCGACCCGTTCTGCGGTTCGGGCACCATCGCCATTGAGGCGGCACTTGCCGCGCTTGGCGTTTCGCCCGGCGCGCGCCGTAGATTTGAAGCAGAGCAGTGGGGATTCTTTGATACGTCGGTCTTTGCGACGGCTCGCGAAGAAGCCGTCGCGCGCGAGCGGCACGAAAAGCTGCCCATCACGGCGTCGGATTTATCGCCAGAAGCGGTGGCGCTGACGGAGGAAAACGCCCGCCGCGCAGGCGTGCACGACTGCATCACCATTCGCCGCGCCGACGCGACCAAGCTTGATTTTTCCCCGTGGCAGGTTATGATGGCAAACCCGCCCTACGGTGTTCGGCTGCTCGACGCGGAGCAAGCTCATGCGCTCTATGCCGCGCTCGGGCGCGCCACGCAGAGCAATCCGCAGCTCAAGATGTATGTGCTTTCCTCCGATGAAAGCTTTGAAGCCCATTTTGGTCGTACGTGTGACAAGAAGCGCAAGCTGTATAACGGCATGATCAAGTGCGGGCTGTATATGTACTTCAAAAACGGAAACTGACCAAAAACCGAAAACGGAGAGGCAATCCATCATGAACCAGACAAAGCATATCTTTATCGTCAACCCGGCAGCAGGCTCGCACGACCAAACAACAGAAATTGCAAGCGCGATTAAGGCGCTGTCGCACAAAAGGCCGATGGAATATGAGATTTTCATCACGGAATATCCGCGCCATGCCATCACGCTGGTGGAAAATGCTTCGGTGCGTTTTCCCGGGCGCGACCTACGCTTTTATGCCTGCGGGGGAGACGGCACGCTGAAGGAGGTTGCGGAGGGGGTAAGCCGCATTGCAAACGCCGTGTTTACCCACTATCCCAGCGGTACGGGCAACGATTACGTGAAGCTGTTCGGCGAGGCGCAGCGGCGCTTCTTAAATCTGGAAGAACTTTGTGCCGGTGAGATTCTGCCCGTCGATTACATCGAGTCGGACTGCGGCGTGGCGCTCAACATTCTCAGCGTGGGGCTTGATGCGCGTATTGCGCATGGTATGCAGAAATTTAAGCGTGTGCCGCTTATGAAGGGGCAGTGGCCCTATCTCGCGTCTACCGTAGAGCAGGTGGCGCGCGGCATCGCACGGCCATACTGCATAGAGATTGACGGTGAGCGGTGCGACGGTAAATATACGCTGATGCTCATCGGAAACGGGCGGCACTACGGCGGGGGATTTTCTCCCGTGCCCGAGGCGGACATCACCGACGGCAAGCTTAACGTGCTGCTCGTGCGCGATGTTGGCCGGCTGACGGTCGCGAAGGTGTTCGATATTTACAAGCAGGGCAGACATACCGAGATTCCCCACATCATCACGGCGCGCGAGCCTTGACGGCGAGATTGTGCTCTCGAGCCGCATTAAAATGCGTATCGCTCCGCAAAAGCTTGGCTTGATCGTTCCGTGCGGCGTGCGTCCCGTGAGGCCGTGCGTGGCGGCGGAAACGCGTGAATTTGCTGTGGTATAGGCACGAATTGCAAAATACAGATTTCACGGGCTGATGGGGATCATTTAAAAGGTCTGGTACATAATAAAGCGCCGCAAAACGGAGTTTTGCGGCGCTTTTTTCTATGTGTTTAGTTTTGCAGAATGGCGATGGCGCGGACGGGTGCACCGTCGGCGTTTTCATACTTAAGCGGAAGCGCGGCAAGTAAAAACTCTGCGTCGCCGATTTGTGCAAGGTTGCAGAGGTTTTCCAGAATAACCATGCCGCCGTCGGCGAGCACGATGCGATGCAGCGTCAGCCGTGCGTCGGCAATCGGGTCAAGGCCGATATTATCAAGTCCGACGCCTTTCTTTTTATGCGTGACCAAATAGGCCGCAACTTCCTCTGAAATAACCGGATATGCCCCGAAATATGCTTCCTGCCCCCAATACTGCTCCCAACCGGTGCGGAACAGGATGAATTCTGCTCGCTCGACGCGTTCGCGGTTGCGATCGAGATAGGAAAGACCGATGGTCTCGCCCGGACGAACGTCCGATGCGTCGATGATGCACGCCGTTCCGACAAAAGCGGAGGCATTTTTTTGATCGAGCGACAAGGCGCCGGGGAATAGATGGCTCGGCGCATCCATGTGCGTACCCGTATGAGAATACATGTGCAGCAGCGTTTCGCGAAAGCCATCATTCTCATAAGTGTTCGCCGCCGAAAGCTGCGGCCCTTCCGTACCCGGGTAGACCGGCATATCGCCTGAAATGGTGTGCGTCAAGTCAATGATTCTCATGATTGGGTTCCTTTCAAAATGGTTGATAGCATTATTATAGCAAACGAACGACGAGATTGCAATTACACACAAATTCGGCGATCAGCGGCTTTTTCTATGTTGATAGCATAAATTAAAAAAATATTTTCAATTAGGTATTGCATTTTTATTGTGGGTAGACTATCATAAGAATAGAAATTGGCACTCGGTTGAGTTGAGTGCTAAAATACAAAAAAGCGAGGTTGCAATAATGAAACTTGTACCGTTACAGGATCGAGTAGTTGTAAAGATGGTCGAGATGGAAGAGACGACGAAGAGCGGCATCATCCTGACCGGCTCCGCGAAGGAAAAGCCCCAGGTGGCGGAAGTGATCGCGGTCGGCCCCGGCGGCGTGGTGGACGGCAAGGAGATTAAGATGTCGGTCAAGGCGGGCGACCGTGTGATCTTCAGCAAATATTCCGGCACCGAGGTTAAGCTCAACAACGACGAGTTCGTCGTCGTTCGCCAGAATGACATTCTTGCGATTGTCGAATAATTTAGGGAGGTAATTTCACTATGTCCAAGGAAATTCTGTTTGGCCAGGAAGCGCGCGCCGCACTGGAGCGCGGTGTCAATAAGCTTGCCGATACCGTGAAGGTAACCCTCGGCCCCAAGGGCCGCAACGTTGTGCTGGATAAGAAGTTCGGCGCACCCCTCATCACCAATGACGGTGTGACCATCGCGCGCGACGTCGAGCTTGACGACGTGTTTGAAAACATGGGCGCGCAGCTCGTCAAAGAAGTTGCCACCAAGACGAACGACGTCGCGGGCGACGGCACCACGACGGCGACCCTGCTCGCGCAGGCCATCGTGCGCGAGGGCCTCAAGAACGTAACGGCCGGCGCAAACCCGATGGTACTGCGCAAAGGCATCGCCAAGGCGGTTGACGCGGCTGTAGCGGAAATCGTT
>MEFT01000141.1:5979-6716 GCA_001725215.1 Clostridium sp. SCN 57-10 | reverse complement strand
AATTTGAGCGGGCTTGATGAAGACAGACAGTCCGATGGCGAACAGCAGCGAGCCGACGATGATCCATAAATAATCGAGCGGTTTTCCGAGTCCCTTCCAGTGTTCCTTCATAATCATTCCTCCCGATAGGTTTGGTCGAGCAATGCGATAAGCGCCGCAATGGTGTCGTGATCGTTATCCGGAAGCACGGTTTTCGCGATGTTAAGTATGGTTTGCTCGGAATTTTCCGGGCAGTAGGAGTGCTCCGTGCAGGAAAGCAGCTCTACGTCATTCTCGCCGTCTCCCACGGTATGCAGGTTTTCGCATTTTATGCCAAGGTGTGCGCACAGGCGCAGTGCCGCCGCGCCTTTGTTTGCGCCGCGCGCCAGCACTTCGAAAAAATGCGGCGCAGAGTGCTGCATGAAAAAGCGGTCGCCATACGAAGCGCGCAGCCACGCCGTCACCTCTCCGATGCGCTCCGGCTCCATCACCAGATTGAGCTTGAGCCATGGCTGGGGAATGTCTTCAGCTGCGCAGACAAAGTGGCGCACGCGTACATGCTCCATATGCCGCTCGGTCAGTGGGGTGGCATTCGCGACGAATTCGCCGTCGACGCGTGAAACCTCTACGCCCAACATCGGAAACCGAGCGATGAGAGCGCGCGCCAGATGATAGCCCTCTACGCCGATATCTTGGGTTTCGACCACTTCTTCGCGCTCGAAGTCGTAAATCGCCGCACCGTTGAACAAAACGGCGGG
>MEFT01000141.1:0-5940 GCA_001725215.1 Clostridium sp. SCN 57-10 | reverse complement strand
CGTTGACGGGCACATCGGTCACAAAATAGCGCATTCCGTCGAGCACACGCCCCGTCGCAATGGAAAACAAGCCGCCGTTTTGTGTAAAATAGCGCACTGCGTCACTGTTTGCCCGCGAAATGCAGCGGTCTGCGCCGAGCAGTGTGCCGTCAAGGTCGGAGAGAAGCAAAAGTCCGTCAAACTTACCCATGCGCACCCTCCGCGCCGAGTTTTTTGAGAAACGCCGTGAAATAATCGGGCAGCGGACATTCAAGCGTCATCCGCTCGCCCGTCGAGGGGTGGACAAAGCGCAGCCTGCGCGCGTGCAGGCATTGCCCGCAGAGCCCGGTTTTGTCGTGCTTCGGACCGTAAACCGGATCGCCCGCCACGGGATGGCCGAGGTGCGCCATGTGCACGCGGATCTGGTGCGTGCGCCCCGTTTCAAGGCGGCAGAGCACATGCGTATAGCCGGGATAGCGCGCGAGCACCTCGTAATGGGTCACGGCTCTGCGCCCCGTGCCGTCATGCGTGACGGCGATTTTTTTGCGGTCGCGCGTGCTGCGCGCGAGGGGCGCGTCAACCGTGCCGCGGTCTTCGCGCAGCGTGCCGCATACCACGGCCTCGTATTCGCGCGCAAGCGAGTGGTCGTGCAGCTGCGCGGACAGTGCAAGGTGCGCTGCGTCATTTTTGGCAAGGATGAGCAAACCCGACGTGTCTTTGTCAATGCGGTGGACAACGCCGGGGCGCAGCGCGCCGCCGACGCCGGACAGCGAGTCTCCGCAGTGGGAGAGCACAGCGTTGACCACCGTGCCGTCCCAGTTTCCGGCGGCGGGATGCACGACCATGCCGCGCGGCTTGTCGATCACGAGCACGTCATCATCTTCATAAATGACCGAAAGCGGAATGTCCTGCGGCACCGCGTCGCAGGGGCGCGGCTTGGGCAGCGTGCATTCCACCGTATCGCCCGCCGAGACGCGTGCGTTCTTGCGCGCAGGCGCGCCGCACAGCATCACCAGTCCGTCTTCACACAGACGCTGCGCCGCCGAGCGCGAAAGCTCAGGCAGCGCGCTCGACAAAAATGCGTCGATGCGCGCGCCGTCGTGCTCGGGAGCTACCTCAAGCGTGCGGCGCGTCATGGGTATCCTCCCCGGCTTCCCGCAGCTTGTCGTCCATAAACAGGAAGTAGATGACGGCCATCGCGCCGCCAACTGTAATGAAAATGTCGGCAACGTTAAAAATGGCGAAGCGTACAAATTGAAACTCGAACATATCGACGACATAGCCGTGCAGCAGGCGGTCGATGAAATTTCCAATGGCACCGCCCATGACGAAGGCAACGGCGATTTTGCCAAACAGGTTGCGGACAAAGTTTTTGCGCAGCGCCCAGATCATCGCGCCGACGAGCACGATGGTGAGCGGCACGAAAAACCAGCGCGCACCGCTCAGCATAGAAAAGGCGGCACCTGTGTTTTGTGTATACAAAAGTCCAAGAAGGCCGGGGATAAGCGGCAGTGAGCCGACTGGTGCGAGGGATGCCACCGCCCAGTATTTCACGAGCTGGTCGATGAAGCGCCTGACCGCGCCGATGGCAACGGCGACAGCCGAGTCGGCGGAATCCGCTCTGCCGTCCGGCAGACCGGCGGCGGCGCGCTCTTGGTTCCACAGCACGGTGAACACCGCACCGGCGCGCGCGCCGAGCACCGACGATACCACGAAAACGGCGGCACATGCCATCTCGCTTGCGAGGCAGCCCGCGCGCTTCCATGCCTCCCATTTCTGCAAAAGCTCCTGCGCGACGGGCATACGCTGCGGCGAATGCTGCCCGTAAAACGAGTCCTTCGACTGCACAACGCCGCAGTGGCAGCGCAGAGAGAGCTCACGCGCGCTTTCGCGCAGTGCGAGCGCCGCATCGAGGTTTGACACGGCGGGAAACTCGATGGGCACATAATGCAGCGCCGTGCCCTCCTGCCGAATGGCCGCCGTCGCGACGACGACGTCGCCGCCGCATACGTCGAGCGACACGCCGCCGCAGGTGCCGACGCGCAAAAACGTGTCCGCGCCGCACTGAAACAGCTCTTCCACAGCAATGGCGGCCGAGGGGCCGCCGATGCCCGTCGAGCAAACCGAAACGCGCTCGCCGAGCAGCGTACCTGTGTAGGTAACAAATTCGCGGTTGCGCGCGACGAGCACCGGGTTATCAAAATGCGCTGCAATGCTCTCGCACCGACCGGGGTCGCCGGGCAGCAGACAATAGCGCCCCACCTCGCCGGCGCGCGCCGCGATGTGCATTTTTCGTTCTTCGGGAAGCACCATGCTCATTCGCTCCTTCCGGTTTTGTCGACCGACTTGATGTTTTTCTCCGCTTTGACGCGCGCCACCATAAATTCGCGCCCGCAGCTTATGCAGCGCAGGCGGAAGTCCATGCCGGTGCGCAGCACCAGAAAGGCGTGCGCGCCGCAGGGATGGGGCTTTTTCATCGTCAGCACGTCGCCGACCTGTATATCCATCGCGCACCTCCGTTTTCCGCGTGGCGGTTTTTCTCATTGTAATGCATGGCATCGATAAAATTCAAGTTTTTCCTTCTCGCGGCATATATATCCCACACACGTTTATGAAGGAGGATTTCATATGCCGCAGGGAGGATACCTGCCCGAGGGGCTTTTGCTGCACTCGGCGCAAAACCGGGGGTATACCGCGTCGCCCGCCGCAATGGAGCGCGCCATTGCCGACGGCGCCATTTTAGAGGGGGTCGCCGTGCTGTGCGACGCGGCGCATAATCTGACCGTATCAATCAACGGGATGCGCGGCGTGATTCCGCGCGTCGAGGCGGCGCGCGGCATTGAAAGCGGGAAAACGCGCGACATCGCCATCATATCCCGCGTCGGCAAGCCGGTTTGCTTCAAAGTAACCGGCGTAGACGAAAACGGAGTATACCGACTGTCGCGCCGCGCGGCGCAGAACGAGGCGATGCAGTATTTCTTGTCGAACCTGTTTGCCGGAGACGTCATTCGCGCACGCGTGACGCATCTTGAAAATTTCGGCGCTTTTGTCGACATCGGCTGCGGAAACCCATCACTCATCGGTATTGAAAACATTTCCGTGTCGCGCATTTCGCACCCACGTGAACGGTTTGCGCCGCGCCAGGATATTTTTGCTGTGGTCACGGGGGCCGACGTAGCGGCGGGGCGCATTATGCTGTCTCACCGCGAGCTGCTAGGTACATGGGAGGAGAACATCGCGCACATCGCGCCGGGCGAAACGGTGGCGGGCATCGTGCGCGGCGTTGAGGACTATGGCATTTTCGTCGAGCTTGCGCCCAATCTTTCGGGTCTTGCCGAACGGCGCGAGGGCATGGAGCCGGGCACGCCGGTCGCCGTGTACATCAAGTCAATCATCCCGGAGCGCATGAAAATCAAGTTGATTATCATCGATACACTGCCCCAGTTGGAGGGCGGAATCATCCGTCAGGAGGATTATTACATCACCTCGGGACAGATAGACCGTTGGGTCTACACGCCGCCCGAATGCGTGACAAAGGTCATTGAAACGCTGTTTTAAAGCGCGGCGTCGAAGCAGAGCGCGTCGGTGTCGGGCAGTGTGACACATGCTCCCCTGCCGCGCGAGAGCACGAGCAGGTCAAAGGGGCGCAAGGTGTGCACGTCGCCATTGACGGCGCACACGCCGCCTTGCGGCAGAAAAAAGCCGTAGATGCCGTCGTGCGTCAAGGTCTGCGTGCCGCCGAGCACATGGCGCAGCGAGCCGGACACGCCGCGCAGCATGAGGTTAAAGTCGCGGGCGCGGCCTGTGCATTCGGTGTGTGCGCCGCCGTCAAACGCGTGCACGGCGAGGGGGGCGAGCGTAATTTCGCTGCCGCCGTCGTGCCGCAAATGCAGCGTGCCGTCCAGCGGGGAAAGGAAGCGGCGCACACCGGGCAGGGAAGTGAAGACCGAGTGCGTATCTTCCACCGTGGCGGAGCTGACGCGCAGCGAAAAGCTGCGTTCGGCATAGCTTGTGCCCTCGGGCAGAAGCAGAAGCTCGCATGTTTCACCGCCCGACCAGCGCGACGTGCGATAATCGTCAGGCGTTAAATGGCGTAGCTCCATCGTTACAGCGCGCGCAGCGCGGCGATGGCGGCGGCGAGGTCGGGCGCGCCGAACACGGCGCTGCCCGCGACGAGCACATCGACACCGGCAGAAACGGCGCGTGCGCCCGTTTCGGCGGCGATACCTCCGTCGATCTCGATGAGGCAGGGAAGCCCGCGGCGATCGATCTCGGCGCGCAGCACGCGCACCTTGTCAAGCGACCCATCCATAAAGCTCTGGCCGCCGAAGCCGGGCTCGACCGACATGACGAGCACAAGATCGAGCCGGTCGAGGTAGGGGAAAAGCACCTCGGCGGGCGTCGCAGGCTTAATGGTCGCGCCTGCTTTGCAGCCGAGCGCGTGAATGAGGCTTAAGTGCTCGTCAAGCGAGCCTTCGGACTCATAATGCACGTTGAGCAGATCGGCACCTGCTTTGGCAAACGCTTCAAGATAGCGGGCGGGCTGGGAAATCATAAGGTGCACGTCTAGAAACGCATCGGTTGCGCGGCGCAGCGAGGCGACGACGGGAACGCCGATCGAGATGTTGGGCACAAAATGCCCGTCCATCACGTCGACGTGAAGCATGTCTGCCCCCGCGCTGACGGCGAACGCGGCGTCGCGCCCAAGGTTAGCGAAGTCGGCCGAGAGAATAGAGGGAGAAACCTTTGCCATAGAATAGCATCCTTTCCTTGTTTGCGGCGCGCCGTACCGTACGGCGGGCGACCGCATATACTGAAGCAGCGGCGGGAAAACTCCGGCGTGCCGGTCGGGCGCAGCCTGTTTTTTAAAATTGCCCGCGCCCGCGCCGCTGCTGTTTTGATAGGGGGACGCCGCGTAAGCGGCGTCCCCCGCTTCATGTTAAGCCTCGCGGCTTGACGGATCTGTTCGGTGACGATGCACCATGCTTAACATCATTATACAATATTTTAATATGCAAGGGAACTTTATCTTGCTGAAGACGGTCAAAATGGCAAAACATAGACAGAGGAGGAATTTCGATGAGGCGCATTCATCGCATTGTGCCGCTCGTGCTCGCCGTGCTGCTGGCGTTTTCTCTTTTCGCATGCGGGTCTAAGAGCGCGAGCCCTTCGGTATCCAATGACAGGCAGGAGACTTCGAATCAGGCACCGGGAGTGACGCCGGAGCTAGGCAAGTCTGAAGGCACGAACGGAGTCGCGACGGACGGCAAGCAAATCGGCGTGATTCCGCCCGACATGCAGCAGCCCGGCGGTGCACCGGAGGGCAGCGTACGTAAGCTGATTCGCAACGCAAGCTACGAGCTTGAGACGCTTGATTACGAAAAGTCGCTTGCCGATTTAGAAGCGCTGGTCACTTCCTCGGGCGGCTATGTAGAAAGCAGCAGCACCACGGGGCTTGGCGCAAACCAGCGTGAGTATTACGACCCGCGCGTTGCGAGCTACCGCGTGCGCATTCCCGCCGAAGGGCTTGACGCGTTCGGCGGAAAGCTTGGGCAGATTGGCAGCGTGACGCAGAGCAGCTCCTCGGTTGAGGAGATTACCGACTATTATTACGATACCGAAGCGCATATCCGCAACTTGAAGGTACAGGAAACGCGCTTGCTTGAGCTGATTCAAAAAGCCGAGACGCTTGACAATCTCGTCTACCTTGAATCGACGCTTTCCAATGTGCGCTATCAGATTGAGAGCCTGGAAGGCACGCTGCGCCGCCTTGATTCGCAGGTGTCGATGAGCACGGTGACGATTACACTGCGCGAGGTCTATGAATACTCGCCGCTGCGCCCCGTGCCGCAGACATTGGGCGAACGTATTCGCGATGAGTTTGCGCGCAACATGGCGTCTCTGCAGCGCGGTGCCGAGAATTTCATCGTATTCCTGCTGGGCAATATCGTCGGCGTCGTG